>CAUWJA010000294.1:0-1881 GCA_963558905.1 uncultured Eggerthellaceae bacterium | reverse complement strand
ACGACGGATCCGCCGTGCCGTCTTCTCAGCATCCGTCAAAACCCTTTCATACCGCTGCTATGGAACCGGCATCGGTAAGGCCGGTTCAGCCCGCCCCGAACGATGCCGATGCGGTTCGGGCTTTCGATTTGCGGCCGGATGGAGCCGTCGGCCGTCGTGTCCTCAAGGGAGTGGGCATCTTCTTCGCCATTGTCTTCGGGCTCATCCTTGCCGTGTATCTAGCGGGTGTCGTGGTCTTCATGGGAAGGTTCTATCCCAATACGACCATGGGTTCGCTTGACGTGTCCCTCAAATCCAGCGCTGAGGCTGCTGCGATGCTATCTGACTATGTGGCGGATGATTATTCCATAGCCATCCGCGGGGACGGCTTCAGCCTCAATGTGTCATCCGATGAATGTGCCATGTCCATTGATGCGGATTCGGTTGTGTCTGCCGCTATCGGCGATAACGAACCGTGGCTTTGGCCTCTCAAGCTCAATTCTTCTTTCGACGTGACTGATTATCTCCAGGCCAGTTGCAACGATTCGGAGCTTGGAGCCTATCTTGAAGAGCGTATTGCCCAATTCAACCAATCGGCCGCCGATCCCGAGGACGCCCATGTCGTTTACAACGACAAAGCCCATCGTTTCGCCATCAAGCCCGAAACGGCAGGTACGAAGATTTCGTCCGATGCCGTGATGCGCTCGGTTGCTGAAGCCATTTCCGAGATGGAGCATGAGGTCCGGCTTGACTCCAGCCATCTTATCCAGGCTGCCGTCAAGTCGGATGATGAATCCTTGATCTCGGCTCTTGATTCGGCCAATTCGTTGCTGTCGTGCGATCTGGCGTTGACCCTCGGTGGTGTGGAAGTAGTCCGATTGGGTCCCGATCTCATCTCCGGCTGGGTTTCCTTCGGCGAAGACGGTTCCGTTTCCATCGATGAAGCCGCCCGTGATGAATGGATTTCCCAGACCGCAGACACGTTCAGCACGCTGTACAAAGAGCGCACCTATACGCGCCCCGACGGCAAGCAGATCACGGTCAACGCCGGTACGTACGGATGGCTTGTCGATACCGATGCATTCGCATCTTTGGTCGCAGATTCCATATCTTCGGGATCTACCGGTTCAGCGGAGATCCCGTGCTCTCAGACGGGCAATGGCTATTCGAACATCGGTGATTGGGGCTCTTTCTGCGATATCGACCTATCAGAGCAGCATGCCCGCTTCTACGACGCAAGCGGCAGTCTTGTCTGGGAGTCTGATATCGTTTCGGGCTCGCCTGGAGCGGATGCCACTCCCACCGGTGTGTACATGTGCAACAACAAGATGCGCAACGTCAGCTTGAAAGGTCCCATCGATCCGGAAACCGATAAGCCGAAATGGGACTCGCCTGTAGCGTTCTGGATTCCCTTCATCGGCAATCTCATCGGGCTCCACGATGCGTCATGGCAGCCCGCCTTCGGTGGGTCGCTGTATGCGAATGGCTACGGCAGCCACGGATGCGTCAACCTTTCCTATGATGCCGCATCTTCTATTTACGGCTTGATTCAACTCGGTGACGCGGTCATCGTCCATTGGTAGGTGCTTTCCATGATCATGCAGATCGAACATATCACTAAAAGCTTCGGTGGAAGAACGCTGTTCGCTGATGCCAGCCTTCGGCTTGAGGCCCATGACCGCCTTGCCCTGGTGGGGCCCAACGGAGCCGGGAAGACCACGCTTCTCAATATCATCACCGGCAAGGAAGATGCCGATGAGGGTAAGGTTGTCTTCGCGCGGGGAGCCGAACCGGGATATCTTGAGCAGGAAGCTATCGAGATGGATGAGCGGCCTGTCTTCGAAGAGGTCATCTCATCGCAATCCGAGGTCCTTGAGGCCGAGATCCGCTTGCGCCGCCTTG
>CAUWJA010000293.1:0-1887 GCA_963558905.1 uncultured Eggerthellaceae bacterium | reverse complement strand
TCAATATGCAAATCTGAGAATATTTATGCGTTAATACCCACGTAGTCCTGAAAAAAATGGATGAATACGCAAACAGATTCATCCATTTGAGTTTTCCCAGGTCATAGGCATGATAAATACCGCTTGCATTTTATCTTTCAAGGGCGGATGATGAATCCGTCGGACATGAGAGAACCGACAAGAGAGAGGAAATAAGGAGGCTTGCATGAAAGGTATTCATGTTACAAGCGAGATCGGCAAGCTGCGGAAGGTGTGCCTGCACCGACCCGGCGAAGAGCTGCTGAATCTTCCGCCCGATGAGTTGGAGCGCCTGCTTTTCGATGACGTTCCGTTCCTTGAGGTCGCTCAGCAGGAGCATGACAAGTTCGCCGAGATCCTTCGCGGTCAGGGCGTTGAGGTTCTCTACCTCGAAAAACTCGTTGCCGAGGTTTTCGACCAGAATCCTGTCGCGCGTCAGGAATTCCTGGATCAGTACATCCAGGAAGCCGGGATCAGGGGCAAGCTCATGCCTGCCATCGTCCGTGAGAAGCTCGATTCCATCAAGGACAACCTCGAGTTCGTCAAGAAGACCATGGCCGGCATGGCTAAAAGCGAGATCGAGATGCCGCTCGCTTCTTCCAAGACGCTCAATGACCTGGTCGGCTCCACCGACAATGAGAGCGATCTGATCATCGATCCGATGCCCAACCTGTATTTCACCCGCGACCCGTTCGCGTGCGTCGGCAACGGCGTCAATCTGAACCGCATGTATTCCGTCACCCGTAATCGCGAGACGCTCTACGGCAAGTACATCTTCAAGTACCACCCCGATTACAAAGACACTCCGCTGTGGTTCCGCCGCGACGCTCCCTTCCACACCGAAGGCGGCGACGTTTTGAACCTGAGCCGCACCGCTTTGGCCGTCGGCATCTCCCAGCGCACTCAGGCTGCCGCAATCGATCTGATGGCGCATAACATTTTCTGGAAGACCGAGGATTGCGAAATCGAGAAGATCTTCGCCTTCGATATCCCCGTGTCCCGTGCATTCATGCACCTCGACACCGTCTTCACCCAGATCGATATCGACAAATTCACCATCCATCCGGCCATCATGGGCACCCTGCGCGTGTTCGAGATGACCAAGGGCGCAACTCCCGGCGAAGTCGATATCAAGGAGCACACCGACTCCCTTGAGAAGATCCTCGAATACGCAACCGGCGTCGATGGCATCAAGCTCATCCCCTGCGGCGGCGGCGATCCCATCGCTGCAGCGCGTGAGCAGTGGAATGACGGCTCCAACACCCTGTGCGTCGAGCCTGGCACCATCTGCGTCTATCAGCGCAACAACGTCACCAACGACGTTCTGTACAAGGAAGGCCTCAACCTTCTGGTCATGCCCTCTGCGGAGCTCTCCCGCGGCCGTGGCGGCCCGCGTTGCATGAGCATGCCGTTCCAGCGCGACGACCTGTAAGCTTCGAATGACGGGCCTCGGCCACGGTATACCGGGCGAGGCCCGTATAGGTTAAACACCCTAGGCATTCATCCGTTCATCTACGGAAAAGAAAGGAAATACCATGCCTGTCAATCTGAGCGGACGCAGCTTCCTCAAGCTGCTCGACTTCACCACCGAAGAGATCGAGTACCTGCTGGCTCTTTCCCGCGACTTCAAGAACCTGAAGCGCACGGGCACGCCGCACCGCTACCTCGAAGGAAAGAACATCGTTCTTCTGTTCCAGAAGACCTCTACCCGTACCCGCTGCTCCTTCGAAGTCGGTGCAATGGACCTTGGCATGGGTGTGACCTACCTCGATCCCGGCAGCTCCCAGATGGGCAAGAAGGAGTCCATCGAGGATACCGCCCGTGTTCTCGGCCGCTTCTATGACGGCATCGAGTTCCGCGGCTTCGCCC
>CAUWJA010000292.1:0-1901 GCA_963558905.1 uncultured Eggerthellaceae bacterium | reverse complement strand
CTGGCTCAAGTATGAGCGCCGCCGGATGGGCTGCCAAGCAATCGTTGGTTGCGCAGCCCGCACCGCGCGGCAGGCACGCGCCGCGGCGACAAGTCAGCTCGGAAACGCCCTGGCCGCGGAACCCGTCCGTAAGCATCCGCCCAGTGCGGCACACGGTAAGCGTTTGGGCCGCACAGCTAGCAGCCCGCCGCGAGCAGCGCAGCTAGCGGCCGCCCGCCAGGATGTCGGCCAGTAGCTCGACCGCGCCGTGGAGCCGGACGTCACCGCCCGGCTCGGCGCGTATGCCCCTCTCCTCCAGCACGACGGCGAACCCGGGGCTCGCGAGGGTGGCACGGACCGCCTCGTCCGGGGCGCAGACGGCCGACGCGGGCCACCCGTAGGAGAGATAGGCGTCGGCGGAGACATCCCGATAGCCGGCCCCGGGGGCTCGTCGCTTACCCTCACCTGGCCCGCGACCCAACGACCCTTCCAGGGGTCGTCCAGGTCGGAGGGGTGGAGCATGCCAGTCAACCCCGACCTCGAAGATCGCATTGGAAACTATCGCGGATGGCTCACTCTCAGCGACTTCCCCGAGGGAGACGAATCAGTGTTGCGCATCGCAGGTTATGAGCTCCCCTTCCACTGCATTCACGTACGCCCGTCGACTCCGGACGGCATACGCCGTCCGCCTGCGAAAGCCATACGCAAGGTCCGTCATAACTCTCTTGATTAAGCACCGACCAGACCGAGTACGGCCAAAGCTGTCGACGCAAATTCACCGCCGCAAAGAGAGTTCGAATCAGATCGGGGCGGCCCTCCAGTTCCCGATAAGGTCGAGATCAAATACTCTTTTGTTCGCGATCATAATGATTCGCCATAGCCCAAATGCGCGATATGATTTCCTCGGAGGCGATTCCTACCGAGGGACAGTCCATCGGTGTCTGGGCGCCTCTATATCGTTAGTCTCGCTTGATTACCAGTCAGATCGACACTGCGCCAAAACAGGGAGGACGGCACCTACCTCGGCGTGCGGTTTGATTACCAGTCAGATCGACACTGCGCCAAAACCGGCACCTCCACCGTGATGCTCACGGCGGAGTTTGATTACCAGTCAGATCGACACTGCGCCAAAACATTCAGGTGGAGCGACGTGCCGGCCGAGCGGTTTGATTACCAGTCAGATCGACACTGCGCCAAAACCCGTAGCACCAGGCGTCGGTCGCAAATCCGTTTGATTACCAGTCAGATCGACACTGCGCCAAAACGTCTTGTTCTGTGTGTTCGACCCCGGACAGTTTGATTACCAGTCAGATCGACACTGCGCCAAAACCGATGTGAGCGCGGTAACGTCGGCTTGAGTGGTTTGATTACCAGTCAGATCGACACTGCGCCAAAACCAGGAGGGAGGACGCTCCACGCTTCACTCAGTTTGATTACCAGTCAGATCGACACTGCGCCAAAACTGAGACCGAGGAGGCCATACGCGACGCGAAGTTTGATTACCAGTCAGATCGACACTGCGCCAAAACCATTGGCGTAAATTCCCCACTGCAAAGGACGTTCAAATCCGACTGGAACAGTTCTCTAACTCTCGATAAAATCCAGGTCAATCGCTCTTTTTTGCTCGTATTCATACCGATTCGCGTCCTGCTTGTTCTCGAGAAGCAAAACCCTTGTTTTTAGAAACGATACCTGCTCCAGGAAGGTTTCGAAATCGTTTTTCGATAAAAACGTCTTTAGATTCACGAACGCGATGGCCCTCTTGTCCCCTGAGTCAAGAGCCAGAGAGAGAAAATTCAATAGGTTATCAAGGAACGACTTACTCCCCTGATAGCTTACTCCGAACCCCATGAATTTGAGGTATCTCTTAAAGTCCCACTCTAGACTGAATCCCAGATCGACATTCAAGCCCAGCCCCAGTG
>CAUWJA010000291.1:0-1907 GCA_963558905.1 uncultured Eggerthellaceae bacterium | reverse complement strand
CGGATCGGTTACGCAGCGTGAAGACGGTCCAGTCTGGCTGCCGCACTCCCAAACACTTCGCATTGCCTCGCTTTCTGTCCACGAGTGGACAGAAAGCGAGGCAATGCGACACGGCTGGGCGACAGGGCCGGGCGGCGGGACCGGCAAGGGGGGCGAACGCCGACGCCAGCGGGCGGCGGGACCGGCAGGGGGCGGCGGGCGGCAGGGGGCAGGGGGCGATCCGCGGGCCTACGCCAGCCCGGCAGCCTCCAAGGACCCCGCAGCGAGCAGCGCCAGCAGGTCGGCCTCGGAAAGCACCGGCACGCCCAGCGCCACGGCCTTGTCGTACTTGCTGCCGGCGGCTTCGCCCGCAACAACATACGACGTCTTCTTCGACACGCTGCCCGAAACCTTGGCACCCATGGCCTTCAGCCGCGCGCCGGCCTCATCGCGGGTCATGCCGCTCTCGACAAGCGATCCGGTCAGCACGAACGTCAGGCCCGCAAGCGTCTGCTCAACCTGCTCGGCGGGTTCGGCCTCGGCCATTTCCACCCCGTGCATCTCAAGGCGATGGATGACCTCCAGGTTGTCGGCGTTGTCCAGAAACGCGCGGATGCTCTTCGCGATCACGCCGCCGATGCCATCCACCCCGGCCAGCTGATCCTCGGTGGCCGAGCGCAACGCATCCATGCTGGGAAACGCCGCCGCCAGCTGCTCGCCGGTGGTCTTGCCCACATGGCGGATGCCCAGGCCGAACAGCACGCGCGCGAACCCGCGGCGCTTCGACTCCTCGATGGATGCGACCACCTTCGCCGCGATGGCCGACCCCAGATGGATGGGCTCGCCGTCCTTGTTGACGCGCCCCATGTCCAGTGTGGCCAGGTCGTATTCGGTCAGGTTGTAGTAGTCGGCCACATCGGTCACGCGCTGGCTCTCCACCAGGCGCGTCACAATCTCTTCACCCATGCCGTCGATGTCCATGGCCCCGCGGCTGGCCCAATGCAGCAAGCGTTCCTGCGCCTGCGCAGGGCAATCGATGGACACGCAACGGAACGCCGCCTCGCCCTCTTCGCGCACAAGCGGGCTGCCGCAGCTGGGGCAGGCCTCGGGCATCTGCCAGGGCACGGCATCTGCGGGGCGAAGGGACGCGACCGCACCCAGAACCTCGGGGATCACGTCGCCCGCCTTGCGCACGATGACGGTGTCGCCCACGCGCACGTCCTTGCGATGCACCTCATCCAGATTGTGCAGCGTCGCCCGCGCAACCGTGGAGCCGGCAACGCGCACGGGCTCCAGCTCGGCCACGGGCGTGATGGCGCCGGTGCGGCCCACCTGCACCGTGATGTCGCGCAGGAGCGTGGTCTTCTCCTCAGGCGGGAACTTGTAGGCAATGGCCCAGCGCGGAGCCTTCGCCGTGAAGCCCAGCTCGCGCTGCAAGGCGAAGGAATTCACCTTCACCACCACGCCGTCGATGTCATAAGGCAGGCTCGACCGCTTTTCCGCCACGCTCTCGCAGAATGCGCGCACCTCCGCGGGCGTGCCGCACAGCTTCACGTCCGGGTTCACGTGGAAACCGCAGTCGCGCAGCCACTGCAAAAGCTCCCACTGGCCCTCCGCTTTGATGCGCGTGTCGTCGGCGATCGCGTAGATGAACGTTGACAGGTCGCGCCCCTTCGTGACCAGGGGATCCTTCTGGCGAAGCGAGCCGGCCGCCGCATTGCGCGGGTTGGCGAAGGGCTGCTTGCCGTTGGCTGCGGCGGCTGCATTCAGCGCATCGAAGCTCTTCTTGGGCATGTACACCTCGCCGCGGACCTCAACGGCCCCATCCGCATCCGCAAGGCCGGCCATGCCGGCGTCGCGCAGGCGCAGCGGGATGTCGCGGACCGTGCGCATGTTCACGGTCACGTCTTCGCCCGTAGCGCCGTCCC
>CAUWJA010000290.1:0-1925 GCA_963558905.1 uncultured Eggerthellaceae bacterium | reverse complement strand
CCTCGCCGGAGAGGCTCCTCTCCTGCGCCCATCTGCTCAGGCTCTTGCGCGGCACGCCGCGGTCGTCGGCGCATTCGCTCTGGGTCTTGCCGCAGCTCAGGTAGTAGTCCACGGCGTTCCTCTTGAATTCGTCGGTGTACTTCGGGGGCCTCCCCGGTCTGCCGTTCGCCATCTTCCGTCCTTTCTCCCGGAACCAACAGGATAGTCCCGCACGGGGTTTTGGCCAAACCCGTGTCCAAGAAGAACTTACAGCTCAAGGTTGCGGGTTGCGGGTTGCGGGTCCCGCGGCTTGCGGCTTGCGGGTTGCGGGTCGCGGCCCCGGTCTTCTGTGAGACGTGGGTTGTTGCGGACCGCGGCCTCTTTCGGGGCCCGGGCCGCTGCGAGAGCAGGGCTACCGCGATCAACGGGGCGTCTCATTCTCCACGGAGCCCTGCTCTCTCTGCCTGTTATCCCTATGGCGGGGATGAGGTGATCAATGAAGTCGTCGGCCTTTTGCAAAGACTTGACATATCCCTGACGGGGCTTTGACGGTGCGCTTCTAGCATAGCCGATGCATGGAAAACGCATCGCAGGCGCCCGGTCGGCACCCCTGTTTCTCCTCTCCGTACGCTTCGGCCCTGCGGCTGCGATTGCGAAGACCATGCAGACTTTGCAATCGATTCGGGCGAGGCCCGAAGCATGGAAGGAAGAATTCATGAAGAAGAAGGTATTGGCAATCGCATTCGCCTGCGCTGCGGCGTTCGGCCTGTTCGCTTTGGCGGGCTGCGGCGGCGGCAACGGCGACTCGAGCGCTGCGGATGGCGATGCAGCGACCTCCGGCGCCAGCGGTGCCATCTCTGTCATCTCCCGCGAGGACGGCTCCGGCACCCGTTCCGCATTCGTCGAACTGACCGGCGTCGAGGAGAAGGACGCATCCGGCGAGAAGGTTGACATGACCACCACCTCCGCCATTGTCAGCAACTCCACCTCCGTTGTCATGACCACCGTTGCAGGCGACCCCAACGCCATCGGTTACATTTCCCTGGGTTCGCTCAATGAGACCGTCAAGGCCGTCTCCATCGATGGCGTGGCTCCCACCGCTGAGGGTGTCAAGGACGGCACCTATTCCATCGCCCGTCCCTTCAATGTCGTGACCAGCGGCACCCTTTCCGAGCCCGCCCAGGACTTCCTGAACTTCATCATGAGCAAGGAAGGCCAGCAGATCGTCACCGATGAGGGCTATGTCTCCGTCGCTGATTCCGCCCAGGCCTTCACCGGCGGCACCGCTTCCGGCAAGGTTGTCTGCTCCGGCTCCTCTTCCGTGACCCCTGTCATGGAGAAGCTCGCTGAAGCTTACCAGGCCATCAATCCCAACGTCACCATCGAAGTCCAGCAGTCCGACTCCACCACCGGTGTCAACAACGCCATCGAAGGCGTGTGCGATCTGGGCATGGCTTCCCGTGAGCTGAAGGATTCCGAGACCTCCCAGGGCGTCACTCCCACCGTCATCGCCATGGACGGCATCGCAGTGGTCGTCAACAACGCCAACACCATCGCTTCCCTGAGCGTCGATCAGATCAAGCAGATCTACACCGGCGAGCTGACCGACTGGTCCGAAGTGGCATAAGCGCGATCCCATGCGCAAAGCCGCCCGCTTCCGGGGCATTCCGGAGGCCGGGCGGCTTGTGCCGTTCGGTTGAAATCCCCTGTCCTGAGAAGGAAAGCAAGCTATGAATTCCAAGAAAGCGGTCGAAATAGGCGCGAAGGTGCTGTTCGCGCTAGCGGCTGCCGTTTCAATCCTGGCCGTCGTGACGATCTGCGTGTTCCTCTTCGCAGGCGGCCTGCCTGCCATAGGCAAGATCGGCGTGACGGAGTTCCTGTTCGGAACCGTGTGGCGCCCCGCCAACGATGTGTACGGCATCTTCCCTATGATCGTGGCAAGCATC
>CAUWJA010000289.1:0-1937 GCA_963558905.1 uncultured Eggerthellaceae bacterium | reverse complement strand
TGCAAGTCGGGACCGCATCGCAGCATCCTGACCCGCACTCCGATTGACGAACGCCCCGCTTCGGCAGCCTGACCCGCGCACCGATTGATTGGTTCGCGAATCCGGGCAACCTGACCCGCACAGCGATCGACGCCATGTCATTCCTCGGATATGTCGGTTGCTCGGAGCGGTTCCGACGGAGGCCCTCGCCTCCCCGGTCCGTGGCCCAAGAGGGGCCCGATGCCTGCGATGCATCCCGTTACTGTCCTGTCCGGCAGCCGGCTCGGCGAAGGCGCGCACTGCAAACCTTACACTTAAGGAGCCGAACATGCAAAAGCCTATCGAGGGGCAGATCGTCGTCGGCGTCGACACGCACAAGGAGATCCATGTGGCCGCCGCCGTCGACTGGCGGGGAACGCTGGTCGATGAGAAGTCCTTTGCGACCACCAGGCAGGGATACCGACAGCTCGAGTCATGGGCCAGGTCCCTAGGGGACGTGCTCAGGGTCGGCGTGGAATGCTCCGGATCCTATGGCAGCGGGCTGACAAGGCACCTCGCCAAGAACGGCTTCACCGTCCTGGAGGTCACATTCCCCGACAAGACCGTCCGCAGAAAGCGCGGAAAGGACGACTTCATCGACGCCGAGATGGCCGCCGAGGCCGCGTTCACCGGCACCAGGACGGTGACGCCGAAGGCCAGGGACGGCATGGTCGAGAGCCTTAGAATGCTGCAGAAGACCAGGTCGACGGCGGTCGCGGCGAGGAGGTCGGCCCTCCAGATGATAAGGGCCATCATCATATCGGCGCCAGAGGAGCTGCGAGACCAGCTCCGCGGGATGACCCGCATGCAGCTCATCCGACACCTTGTCGCCACCAGGCCGGACTCCACCGACTTCAAGAGCCCGACGGGCTCCGCCAGAATAGCCCTCAAGCGCCTTGCCAAGCGCTACGTCGACCTTGACGACGAGATCGACGAGCTGGATGACATGATCAAGGCGCTGCTGGGGGAATGCGCGCCGCTGCTGGTCGGATGCAGCTGCGTCGGGGCCCAGTCCGCGGCGCAGCTGATGATCACCGTGGGGGACAACCCCGAAAGGCTGAAGTCGGAGGCGGCGTTCGCGATGTTGTGCGGCGTTGCGCCGGTGCCCGTGTCTTCCGGCATGACCTATCGGCACAGGCTCAACCGAGGAGGCGACCGCCAGGCGAACTCAGCCATCCACATCATCGCCATAAGCAGGCTCAGGACCGACCAGAGAACCCAAGACTACGTCGCGAAGAAACTGGCTGAAGGGCATACGAAGATGGAAGCGCTCCGATGCCTGAAGCGCTACATAGCAAGGGAGATGTACTACGTCATAAAAAGGCAGTACGAGCTCGTAAATCGCTCTTGACACTTAGAGGGGCATCACCCACGAGCGCGGCAGCATCGGGGGCATCGACGTGCTCGGCGGCGCATTCCATAATGCCCGCAAGCTTTTCTTCGGGGAACGTCATGGCCGTGCCGCACCATGCAGTTACGCCGCGGCTGGCCTCGTAGCGCGTAATGGCGTCGATCGACTCATGCGTACCGTCGCAGAAATCGTGCCCCACCGCGCCATGGGAATGCACATCGACCAAGCCAGGAATGGCGAGCAGCCCCTTGGCATCGATGACCTCGCCCACCTCGTCGCCGGTCGCAACGATGCGGTCGCCTTCGATGAAGATATCGTCTTCGACAAATTCGCCATTCCTAAAAACTTTCGCACCAGCAATTTTCAGCATGCCGCGCTTCCTTTCGTTATAGACAGGAAACCCTGTCTCAATTTAATCGTGACCAGTTGAAATACACGTTGCGAAGATGGCGCCGCGACGAGCGCGCAGCATCAACGCTTTGACGAAACGTTGTGCGAAGGCCAATGTCGCCACCTAGCTGTTTGATGCCAAGACGTTGTTTACATCCGGGCGGTGACAAATAGGGAG
>CAUWJA010000288.1:0-1941 GCA_963558905.1 uncultured Eggerthellaceae bacterium | reverse complement strand
GCTGCTCCTGCTGCCGCTGCTGAGGCTGCTGAAGAGAAGACCGAGTTCGACGTCGTCCTCGAGGGCTTCGGCGACCAGAAGATCGGCGTCATCAAGGTTGTCCGTGAGATCACCAGCCTGGGCCTGAAGGAGGCCAAGGAGCTCGTCGAGGGTGCTCCCAAGGCCATCGTCGAGGGTGTCAACAAGGAGAAGGCTGAAGAAGTCAAGGCCAAGCTGGAAGTGGCTGGTGCTGCTGTCACCATCAAGTAGTTCTCTGCTTGATTGCATTTTCTTCGAAGGGATCCGCTGCTGCGGGTCCCTTCTTTCTTTTCGGAACGGCAACGATGCGGCAACGCGGGCTTACAGCTGCCTTACTTTCAGGACATGAGGCCGGCCTTTGGCTTCAGGTGCCGTATAGTGGGCTGCGTAGCAACGGAAAGGAATTGTCATGCAGCAAGGATATCTCGCCCGCTCGTGGGCTGCTGTGAAATCGACCCCCCATTGGATGGGGAAGATGATGGTGCTCGCCCTCGTATCCCTCATCCCCATCTTCGGAGCGATCGTCGTGGGCGGCTATCTATGGGGGTGGGCGCGGGATGCGGCGTGGGGTGTGGAAAATCCCATGCCCGACCATGTGTTCGGCAACGAGGACGGCCATCTCTACAGCAGGGGCTTCTTCGCTTTGGTCATCTCGGTCATCGCGTCCCTCATTCCCGGGGCGTTTTCATCGCTGGCGCTCGGCGTGTTCGGGGTGAGTTCGATTGCCGCGGGAGATGCCGTCTCTTTGCTGCCGGGATTGCTCGGTTTCGGTGTTTTCGGAGGACTTGCCGTATTCGTCGCGGTTTTCGTGCTCAGCATCGTGATCGTTCCTGTTTCCTGGGTGGCTACCATGAGGATGTCCGTGTACACCACGTTCTCTTCTGCATTCTCGCTGCCCCGCATCTGGGCTATGGTGAAGCGCGATCCCGTCGGTCTTGTGAAGATATTCGCCATGGACATCGTGCTTTCGGTAGGGGTTTCGCTGGTTCTCGGTGCGTTGTTTTCGATCCTGTTCGTACTGGGGATGATGCTCATGGGCGCGATGGCTGTTTCGGTCGGCGACGCATCGTCTGCGGCCACGGCAGTGATACTCATGGGCGCGGGGCTTGTGATCCTGCTGTTTTCGATCGCGACTGCGTTCGTGTCGGCACTCGGCGTGGTGGCGGTGCAGGCCATGGTCGCACGCGCGATGGGATATTGGACCGCCCAATTCGATGTGCCATCGTGGCGCGGCCAAGGCGACGCCATGCCTTTTGAAGCGTCGGTGTAGACGATGTCTGCATCGAAGGACAAAACCAACGCAATGCGCCTGCTTGATGCGGCGCATTGCGCGTATGCGGTGCATTCATATGATCCGGAGCGGGCCCTTTCGGGTGTGGAGGTCGCGCGTGAGCTGGGCCAGGATCCCGACAGGGTATTCAAGACGCTCGTCACGAGAGCGACAAGCGGAGCGCTGTTCGTGTTTTTGGTACCGGTTGCCTATGGGCTCGATCTGAAACGCGCTGCGGCTGCGGCGGGGGAGAAGGCTGTCTCCATGGTGAAATCCCGCGAGCTGTTGGAGCTCACGGGCTACGTTCACGGCGGATGCTCCCCGATAGGGATGAAGAAGCGCTACAAGACGTTTGCAGACGAGACGATCATGCTCTTCGACACGGTGATGTGCTCGGGTGGACGCGTGGGGCTGCAGATGGAGTTGTCCCCGGATGATCTGATTTCGCTTGCAGACATTACGGTGGCCGATCTTACGGCGCGATGAGGGTGCTGCGTTTGCCTGTGCGGCCCCTGGTCGGCATTGGAACGGCCCTAAATTTTTTTAAATTGCCTCTTGCATCGGATTTCGTAATTTGCAATAATATTCGAGCTGCTTTTGAGCAATGTCCCCATAGTCTAGAGGTCAGGACGCGGCCCTTTCAAGGCTGAGAC
>CAUWJA010000287.1:0-1946 GCA_963558905.1 uncultured Eggerthellaceae bacterium | reverse complement strand
CCCATGTCAACGGCGATGAACGTGGTGGCGGCCATGGCGGGATCGGCGCCCACCAGGCCGTAAAGCGGTCCGAAGACGTTGCTCACGAATGCCGTCAGATACGGCGCAGCGGCCATGATGCCGGCAACGGGAAGGAAGATGGGGCCGATCGAATCGATGCCCGCGACGAACTCCTTTCCCAGTTCGCTTTCCGGCTTGAACACAGAAGCCAGGCAGCCCGCAAGCGCGCAGGCCATGATGATGTAGACGACGGCGGTTCCGATGATTTCCATTTACAACTCCATTTCGGACTCAAGTTCAAGCGCGCGGGCGCCATAGCGTTTCGCGAGCCGATACCATAAAAGAAGGTACTCCCCCACAGGATTGCCGCACGCATCCTTGTAGAGAGCCCAGACGAACCAATAGAAACTCGCCAGAGCGATATAGGCCACGCAATGCAGCAGCTCCTCATCGCTCAGCGGGCGGCCGAAATACTCCTCCAGAACCGCAACCGCATCCTCATAGGTGTAATCCGGACAGCAGCAGATGAACACGCCCAGATCGCTCGCATAATCGGACATCCCGGAATACTCCCAGTCGATCAGCTGCATGGACCCGTCTTCGGCAACCAGGAAATTGGGATCGTAGAGATCGTTGTGGCATAGGCACGTTTGGGCCCCATGCTCCTTCGCTATCGCATCGAGCCTCTCCGCCATGGCCAGCAGGTCGGGGAAATCGGTGAAGGAGGTGCGCTGCGACGCATCCAGGATGACGATGAGTTTCTTCGCATTCTCCAGCAGGTCGAAAGTGACATGCGAAACCGCACCCGACCCATGGAGCGCGCGGGCCATGGACATGGCACGCCTCACATGGTCGCGATTCCGGTAATCCAGCGTGGTGCAATTCTCGACGAAACGGGAGATCTTCCATCCATGCTGCGGATCCTCGTGCACATAGGTGGAATCCAACCCCAAGCGCGCAGCCACCTCCTGGCTGAAGGTTTCGCCCGCACGGTCGATGATCTCCTCGGTGCCGGCGCCGGGATGCCGATAGACATAGCGGACCCCGCCCACCTCGAAGCGAAACGAGAGGTTGGTCAGGCCCTGTTTGATGGGAACGATTCCATGGATGTCGCAGCGACGGCAGCCCAGCACGAAGCAGATGTTGTCCATGATGTCGGAATCTATGTTGTCGATGAATTCGGGGTCGAAATCCCGCAGCTCATCAAGGGAATCGAACTCCCAGATGATGCCCGAGCCGTAGTGGCGCGCCACCATGGGCAGCTCAGCCGTATGATCGAGATAGATATCCTCCCAGAGCTTTCCTGCGGTTTCGGGCTCATCGTAGACATCATCGAGGATCGAAAGGAACTTCTCGCAGAAACCGCGGTCCCAATACACATGGCCCATCATGGCCCAGCTGTCGCATCCGCCCACGTCGACGCCGACGATGAGGTCATCCCGGCCCTCGGTGCGCACGCAATATTCGGGCGTCGGCCCCTCTTCGAAGACGGTGGCGTAGTAGGAACGGTACACGTAGCGCTCGAACGGGGACTCCATGAAGTAATCGTCGGACGAGCAGATATAGGTGTTGCCGAGCATGCCCGCCACGCACCGTATGGTTGAATAGTTGTTGCGTACAGCGTAATCCGGATTCACGACGATGCGTACGCCGAACGTGTCTTCCAGATAGAAGAACGCCTCTTTCTTATAACCGACCACCACCGTGATGTCACCGATGCCCGCATCGAGCAGCTGACGGATCTGGCGCTCGATGAGCACCTCCCCTCGCACGGTGAGCAGCCCCTTGGGCATTTCATAAGAAATGGGGGCGAAACGCGACGACATGCCCGCCGCCATGATGACGGCGTTTTCGACACGATACGGCTCAAGCGCTTCACGGCCGGCCTGCGTGATGCGATTTTGCGCATCGATGAAGCCGGCATCCCGCAATTCGGAGACCGAAGC
>CAUWJA010000286.1:0-1947 GCA_963558905.1 uncultured Eggerthellaceae bacterium | reverse complement strand
TTGCCTCGTGGATGTCGGCGAGAGACCACAGTTGGCTCGCCTCCCCCTCGCCGCGCGCGACAAACCATATCTCGTCGCGGCGAAAAACATCGTTTCGCATAGTGGACACGTCCTGAGACGAGAAGATGAGCTGCGCGCCGCTCTTATTGACTTCGGGATCTTTGAACAGCAGAATCACGTAGCGCAGGAGCTTCGGATGCAACTTGGCGTCGAGCTCGTCTACCACAACGGTGCCACCACGCTCAAGCGCTGTCATCAGATACGCAGCCAACCCCATGAGCTTCTGGGTTCCGGCAGATTCCTCGGATAAACGCAGCTCGTACGCCTTGCCGCCCACCTCGTGCCTCACGAAGACGCGCTGGCCGCGCCACTCCGGCGCCCTCTCCACTCTGAAGCCATCAATACGCACATCAACGGCGCGCAGGAAACGCGTGACCTCACGCGAGTCACCCTCGTCGAGCATTTGTTCGAGCATCCGCTCCAGGTAGAAACTGTTGTAGTTGAGAAACACAGTGTCGAGAAACCAGCTGGCCGCCTCCTGGACCACCGGCGCATCAAAGTTGATGCAAAGGAACGATAAATACGGCAGGCTCGGATTGAATCTCGCAGCCGTCACAAGCTTACGCAGCGTGGGACCGAGCCCGACCTTTGCACCCTCGCGCTCGAACAGCATCGCCGTACGCGAAGCTCCCAATTTACGCCGCCACAACCCTTCGGACATGATCTCGTCGGCGTGTACAGACAAGACATAGCGGTACTCGTGGTCGCCTACGCGGTAGTAGAGTTCGAACTCAGTGGACTCGGCAGCAGATACGTCATCGAAACCAAACGCAGAACAACGGGGTATCGAAGGGCGATCACCCTCTGCCGTATCAGCACTGGCAGACAGCAGTCTTATTGGTCTGGCCACCGCCGAACGAACGTAGTCAAGAGCCTCGAGCAGATTAGACTTGCCGCCAGCGTTGGGCCCGTATACCGCAGCCACCGGAAGGAAACTCTGCCCGTCGGAACACTCGATGAGGGAACGCTCAAACTCCTTCATCGGCGTCGCCTGCATAGAAAGCTCAGCCTCGTCGCGATAGGACCGATAGTTCTTAAAGGTGAACTGGCAAAGCATAGTACTCAACATTCCTTTCATTGCTTTAAAAGGTATATCAGAGTATTTATTTGATTATAGACCTTAAATAGCATCAATCAAGTGTTTGAAGCATCTGGAGCAAAGGATACAAGGCCTAAAACTCAGAAGTATGCGACAAATCCCTGGCGTGCCGAGCGCTCCGAAATGCCACAATGCTTCTACCTGCGGATCCTTTATGCGGAAAAGCCGTTGTGCTCGGGGATTCCAGGGGCTGGCGCATATTATCGACAGGCGAATTAGGAAGTGCGGTGAAAAAATGAGGTCTGCCGACCAGACCCCGGTTTTGGACTCCTGCGACCTGCGGTTTTGTTGGCAAAAATCGGAGTGTGCGCGGCAAGTTTCGATTTTCCCCGCACTTCCGAAATACGCGGTAAAACGCACCGCCCAGAAGCGAATACGGACAAGTGCCCTTCGATAAACAGCCCTTTAAACGCAAAAACCGCCTTTCGGCGGTTCCCACGGACCAAGCCGAACGTATCGTTGCAAGGTCTCATCACACTTATTACTTTAAGGGAGAACTAGCAAGGCCGTCAATCCAATACCGCCAGACTCTCGAATCAAATATTGATCCCTTCGTGGATCAGTCATTCGTCAAGACAATCGTGGCGGAGCGGTGGTCGCCGTCAAGACCCATACCGACCCGTCCCCCTGTCAACAGGCAATCTAACCCGACCGTCAATAGATAAGAAAGGCTTTGCCATCATTGGGGATCCTTAAATGAAGAAAGGCGACCATCCCAAGAAGGATAGCCACCTTTCCGCAGGACGCGGGACCCGTAGGTTACCCGCGTCAATACCGCTTTTAGATAG
>CAUWJA010000285.1:0-1952 GCA_963558905.1 uncultured Eggerthellaceae bacterium | reverse complement strand
GGCCACCCAGATAGGGGCGGGGCTCATGGGGGTTCTCTATATCCTTGACGAGCCGTCCATCGGGCTGCACCAGCGCGATAATGAGCGGCTTATCGCAACATTGGAGCGCTTGCGCGACCTCGGCAATACGGTGATTGTCGTCGAGCATGATGAGGATACGATCAGGCATGCCGATTTCGTGATCGATATGGGCCCGGGGGCGGGGGAGCATGGCGGATTCGTTGTTGCCGCAGGGACGCCCAAGCAGATTATGAAGGCGAAGGGAAGCTTTACGGCGGATTACCTTTCCGGCCGTAAATCCATTCCTGTTCCCGCTGAGCGCCGCAACCCTGACCGCGGCAGCGTTGTGCTTGCAGGCGCGACGGCGAACAATCTCAATGATGTCGATATCGAAATCGAAATAGGCACATTCACTGTCGTTACAGGGGTCTCCGGCAGCGGCAAGAGCTCTCTTGTGACGGACACGCTCGCACCTGCGCTCGCGAATCGGCTCAACCATGCCCATCAGAGGACCGGTGCCTACAGGAAGCTGTCGGGATATCAGGGACTCGATAAGGTCATCAACATCGACCAAAGCCCCATCGGGCGTACACCCCGATCGAACCCTGCAACGTATATCGGGCTATGGGATGACATACGCGCCCTGTTTGCCAGCACGCAGGAATCGAAGGCGCGCGGGTATGCTCCCGGACGCTTCAGCTTCAATGTGAGCGGAGGCAGATGCGAGGCCTGCAAAGGCGATGGTCAGATAAAGATCGAGATGCATTTCCTGCCTGATGTGTATGTGCCTTGCGATGTGTGCGGAGGGAAACGGTATAACAGGGAAACGCTGCAGGTTACTTACCGGGGCAAGAATGTATACGACGTTTTGGAGATGACGGTTGATGAGGCGCTGGAGTTCTTCAAGAACATCCCCGGTCTTGCCCGCAAGCTCCAGACATTGCATGACGTCGGGTTGGGTTATATCCGGCTCGGTCAGCCCGCAACCACGCTTTCCGGCGGTGAGGCGCAACGTGTCAAGCTTGCCAGTGAGTTGCAGAAGCGCCAGACAGGACGAACCTTCTACATCCTTGACGAACCTACGACCGGCCTGCATATGGAAGATGTCCGTCAGCTTCTCGAGGTGCTGCAGCGATTGGTTGACAAAGGGAATACAATGCTTGTCATCGAGCATAACCTGGATGTCATCAAGTCTGCAGACCGCGTGATCGATCTCGGACCGGAAGGCGGCGTGCGTGGCGGAACCATCGTCGCATGCGGTACGCCCGAAGAGGTGGCTCGGGTCGAGGGGAGCCATACGGGTCGGTTCCTGCGCACAGTGCTCGGATAGAAAACGAACGGTGCATTTCGAAATCAAGGGGGATCAATGCACGTCATCAGCAGAGGGCGCACCATCAGGGGCGTCCTGCTCGCTTTGGCCGGCGGTGTCGGCTGGGGCTTTTCCGGCACCTGCGCCGAATTCATGTTCGATACCTATGAGCTGGATCCCATCTGGCTCACTGCATCCCGCATGTTCGTTTCGGGCCTCATCTTCGTGGCTCTGGCCCTCATATTCGACCGCAAACGTCTGATCGGAGCCGTGACGGACAAGCATTCGCTCACGCAGCTCCTGCTCTACGGCTTGTTCGGCATCGCGTTCTGCCAGATGACGTATCACATGGCGATCATGCATACCGACTCGGGCACTGCCACTGTACTTGAGATGGTCGGTCTCGCCATCATCATGTTCTATAGTTGCCGCTTGAGCCACAGGCTCCCCCGCAAGCGCGAGGTTACGGGCCTTATCCTGGCATTGGGCGGCGTTCTGCTAATCGCCACGCATGGAGACCTCACCAGCCTTGCCATGCCGGTATCCGGTCTGGTGTGGGGTCTGCTTTCGGCGCTCGGTCTTGCCGCCTACAACCTGCTTCCCACTCGAATGATCGGCCGATGGGGCAGCATGGTCACCATCG
>CAUWJA010000284.1:0-1971 GCA_963558905.1 uncultured Eggerthellaceae bacterium | reverse complement strand
TTGACTGCTGATGGAGCAGCGCATCTTCCAGGATGGCCACGGTGAGCGTGCCGTCATTGTCGTGCTCAGCGACGAGTCGGGCTGTTGGCCCGTCGGAGATTCGGGCGCTGGAAGCGATAAGATGCATTTCTTGCTTGAGCTTGAAATATTCGTTCTTGAGTTCCCGTCTTTTCGATTCCAGGTCATTTTGGAATCGTTCATACGGGCCTGTATTGAAGAGCCTTCTGAAGATCAGCGAGCGTTCGGTCGTCGATGCGCTGAGCAGCTTCCTGAATTCACCTTGTGCAATCATGACGATTTGGGAGAATTGCTCTTGCGTGATGCCGAGCAGGTCTTCGACGGCGGATTTCACGTCGCCCGTTTTAGTGAGTACGGGTTTTCCCGGTCTATGGAATTCAACCGAGGCGATGTTCGTGGTCGTTCCTTCGCCGCGTTGTTTCGGGCGGTCGTATTGAGGGCTGCGCCGTATCCTGTACATGTCATTGCGATATTCGAAATCCAGTTCGACGAATGTTTCTGTCGAGGGGTCCGCGAAGTCGCTGCGCAGATGCTTCGCATCACGGAAGTTGCCGGATGGTTCTCCGAATAACGCGAAAGAGATCGCATCGAAGACGGTTGTCTTGCCTGCGCCGGTGTTCCCGCAAATCAAATAGATTCCGGTTTGGCCCAGTTTGTCCAGCTCGATCGTCTCGCGTCCCGGGTAAGGCCCGAAGGCGCTGATGGTGAGTTTGACTGGCTTCATCGATCGGTTCCTTCCGTATCGCCATTGCGTCCGATTGCGTTGCTCAACGAGTCGGAAACGATGTCTTTCTGCAATTCCGTCAATTCGCAACCGCTCTGCTGGATGAAAAAGGATTCGAACAGTTCGAATGGATTGAGGGCTTCGGGTTTCGGACATTGCTCGGCGGCGAATTCGGTTCGCCGCCCCATGCCCTCGAAATCGATGCCCATGACGTTGGGGTATGCCGACCTCAGCCTGGTGAGCGCATCGATGGGAGGATGGGGGTCGGTGAGCACGGCATGGATGTAGTCGTGTGCCGTTGCGTCTTCCGGCGCGGTTGAGACCAGTGCATCCAAAGGGCCGCGTATCTCCCTCATGTCATGCAATGGCTCGAGGGGGAGAAGCTCGAGTTCGACTGAGCCTTTTTCAGCAAGCGTCACCAAGACGGCGGATTTCGGGTAGCGTATTTCGGAGAACGAGTACTTCAGCAATGATCCTGCATATCGGATGGTGTCTTTGCCGATGCGCTGCGGACGGTGTATATGACCGAGTGCAACGTAGTCGAATCCGTCGAACACCGATGCATCCACATTGTCGATACCGCCAAGTGTGAGCTCGGAATCGCTTTGTTCGGGAGCCAAGCTGCCGGCCGTGACGAACTGGTGGGCGATCAGCACGTTTCGAGCCGAGTGGTCAATGGGACTCGATGCTATGACGGCTTCGATAGCTTTGGTGTAGCTTTGCCCTATCGATTCGGCCTGCTCCGGGAAGAACGGCTTGACGGTTGCCGGCTTGAGGAAAGGGAGCAGCCAGAACGTGCAGGGACCGTGTGAATCGAAAAGATCGACATGGGGCATCGATCCGTCGAATACGGGGGAAAGGAAGATGCCCTGACGGGCCAAGAGGGCAGAGGCGTATGCGATCCTTTCGGCTGAATCGTGGTTGCCGGGAATGGCGAAGCAGGGTATTTCAGCATCGGCGAGGTCTGTCAGGAACCCGTCGAGCACGCTGACCGCCTCAGCGCTGGGCGTCGTCTTGTCATAGAGGTCCCCCGCGAGCACCACTGCATCGACATGATGGGATACGGCCATCGGGCGGATGGTCTGCAGGATATGCCGTTGGTCATCAAGCAACGGGAAGCCGTTGACCGTTTTGCCGATATGAAGATCGGATAGATGGAGGAATTTCATACGCATCCCAATTCTCGCCAATGCGGTATTCGTCGCGATGAAGTGTATCACAGAAGCCTT
>CAUWJA010000283.1:0-1979 GCA_963558905.1 uncultured Eggerthellaceae bacterium | reverse complement strand
AACCCCTGACCTCATGGCTGCCAGCCATGCGCTCTCCCAGCTGAGCTAAGGCCCCGTTTCTTTGCCGCCCGAAGCGACTTGTTTATATTACCGTGAATTACGGAGATGCGCAAGGGGAAATTTGCCTTATTTTGAAAAAAAGTCCGCGCCCTTCTGAGGGCACGGACTTTTGCAGTCGTTGATACGGTGCGCGTTACAGGGTAGCGATGATGGTGTCGAGCTTTCCATCAAGATCGTATTCCTCGATTTTGCCGGCATCTACCTTGCGTGCAAATTCGGGGTCGATCGGCAGTGTCGCATAAGCAGGGATGCTGTAATGCTCGGCCACTTCCTTGCCTTGCGGTGCGCCGAAGATCTCAAGGCGCTTACCGCAATCGGGGCATTCGTAGTAGGCCATGTTCTCTACGAGGCCCAAAACCTTGATGTCCATGCTGTGGGCAAGGTTGACTGCTTTACCCACAATCATCTTTACGAGCTCTTGGGGAGCGGATACGGTGACGATACCTTCGACGGGGAGTTGTTGGAAGACGGTCAGCAGAACATCGGATGTGCCCGGAGGCATGTCGATGAGCAGATAGTCAAGCTCACCCCAATTGACTTCGCTGTAGAACTGCTGAATCATTCCCGTGATGACAGGACCGCGCCAAGCCACGGCCATATCGTCTGCAGGGAGCAGAAGATTGGTCGAGATGATCTTGATGCCCGATTCGGAGACGGCGGGATTGATTCCGTTCGCATCGCCGCGCAAGGGTCCCTTGACGCCGAAAGCTTTCGGAATCGAGGGGCCGGTGGCGTCGGCGTCCATGATGCCGACGGACTTGCCGGCTTTGCGCAGCTCTGATGCGATGAGGCACGTGACCAAGGTCTTACCGACGCCGCCTTTGCCGCTGACGATGCCGATGACGTGCTTGACGCTTGATACGGCATTCATCTCCGGCTTGGCGGGTGCGGTGCGTTCACCGCAGGAGGCGCTGCAGCTTCCGCATTCATGGCTGCATGTTTCCGGTGTCTGCTCGTTTGCTTGTTCTTCGGCCATGGGTTCTCCTATTCCCCTCTGCTCGTGTATTATTTAAGGAAATGATAGCACTAAAGGAGGTCTGGTCCATGTTGTTTTCGCGGGTGGCGCTCTTGCAGCGCGACGGCTCTGTTTGCCGCAATGCATGGGTAGGAACGGATAGGTGCCGAATCGCTTATGTCGGTACCCAGGAACCTGCTGATAAGTCCCGGTTCGGGGAAGAAGTGTCGGGGGCCGGCAGATTGTTGATGCCGGGTTTGTACAATGCCCATTCTCATGCTCCGATGACTCTTTTGCGCGGCTATGCCGAAGCGTTGCCGCTCGCGCGTTGGCTCAACGAATCGGTGTTTCCCTTTGAGGCAAAGATGACCCCCGAGGATAGCTATTGGGGGAGTCTGCTCGCATTTGCGGAAATGATGAGATATGGCACGGTTTCCTGCTCGGATATGTATTTCCACTCCCGTTCGAGGGTGGATGCCGCCATCGAATCGGGAATCAAGGTCAATCTCTGCGACAGCGTGGTCGCCATTCCCGATGGAGAGTTCGATCGGTTGGAATCTTGTCTGGAAAGCGATAGGCTTGCCACCGAAGTCCATGGTGCCCAGGACGGGCGGATCAGAGTCGATTACAATCTGCATGCAGAATATACCACTGGGCCCCGGATAGCGGCTCAGGTCGCCCAGCATGCCAAAGCGCATGGGTTGGGCGTCCATGTCCATGTGTCGGAGACTCGCTCGGAGCATGAGGAATGCAAGCAGCGCCATGGGATGACGCCGGTCCGATACTTTGAAAGCTTGGGATTGTTCGAAGTCCCTGTAACGGCCGCGCATTGCGTGTGGGTTGAGGAGGATGACATCAGGGTTCTGGCCGATCATCATGCCACGGTAGCGTCGAATCCTGTCTCCAATATGAAGCTCGGCAGCGGATTCGCGCCTGTCGGGAAGATGATTGAAGCTGGCGTGAA
>CAUWJA010000282.1:0-1981 GCA_963558905.1 uncultured Eggerthellaceae bacterium | reverse complement strand
CGGCACGGTTGCCCTGCACACCAGAAGCCATGGAGATTACATAGTACTCCGGGAAGAAGTTGCCGTTTTCCGGATACCGGGGACGGAACGCATCGGCGCATTCGCTTTCGCCATCGGCCTGGGACACGTAATACGGACGCAGATCATCCGCATCGATATTCTCGATGCCGCGGCGGAAACGCTCAAGAAGGTTTGTGAACATGCGGTCTTTGTTTTCGGGCATGGCAATATAGACGGCGTTGCCGATGAACCCGTGCATGACCGCCTCAACGGCATCCTGGGAGCCGTATGGAAGCTCGATGGTGAATGCGTTGACGCCGTGGAGCATCGCATATTGCGGAGTGTAGCTGGAGGTCATATCGTCGAACGGAACGTCCCAGAACCTCGTACCGTCCTCCCGGACCTTGAGATAGTCGCGCATGGGCATCTGGGAGACGTTGATGGTGGGGTTGTTCGAAATGGCGCATGCCAAGAATGCCTCGCCCTGATCGATTCCCTGGTCGATGAAAAGGTCGTACTCGTTGTTGGGATCATGCGGCGGAGTGCAGGGTTCACACTGGAACAGCGTATAGAAGCCATGGATCTCATGCAGGGAAATGGGATCCCATGAGGCGATGAAGTGGGTCATGGCCTGGGTTTCAGGCTGGGTTTGATAGATATTGTCGCGATTGAGGTCAAGTTCATTCCCGTTGGTGCGGTTGCAATACGCGCGGCCATCGGGATTCTCCATCGGAACGAGCAGGAAGATGACGTGTTCGAGAATCGCCGAAGGATCGAATTCGAATTCTTCGACATTGTAGTAAGACCTGAATTCATCATCGGTCATGGCAACCGTCATATGCGCAGGGCCGAAGGGGTCGACATCATTGCAGGCAACGTCGGCGGTGGAATCGGGGTGCGTGGGGTTCTTCACACCGTTGCCCTGGATATAGCCGACACCGGTGACCTTATCGGCGATGAGGGTCGACCAGTCGGTTCCGTCCGCCTTCATCTCAGCAGACAGCTGCTCATTGCCCTTATCGGTCAAACCGGTGATGGTTCGATACGCGAAAGGCTTGTTCTGCGAGAGCATTTTGAAGAACTCCATGACACCGTCGGAGCCGATGACCTCATCAGAATGGATATTGCTGTACAGGATGGGAACCTTATAAGACAGACTGCCAGCCTCGACTTCAGCCTTGACCTTATCGGGTTCGCTTTCCATACGGGACTTGAGGGCATGGTAATCGTCGACATCCTGCTTGCTCTTCGCAACAATCGCCGCATAGATGTCACGCCCATGGGCCGAGGTGCCGATGGTCTGCAGTTCGGCATACAAGCCGTTTTCATTGGCCGCATCGACAAGCGCGGGAAGTTCATCAGCAATCTGAAGCTGGGTGCGGAACGTATCATAGGCATTTACCAAAACAGGCATGCTCGCAACAGGCGATCCGTCGATCAAACACTCAAGGGTATAGGTGCCGACGTAATCCAATGCACGGCGAACGCCGACGCTGCTGCATCTGAAATCTATGCCATCGAAGCCGAACAGCATGTTGGCCGTCAGGGTCATCTCGATGCTCGGCACGCCATCCACCTTGGCGGCGGACATGGTCGCTTCGCCCGAAGGCTGCGCGCAGCTTGCAAGGCTGAGCAACGAACCCGACGCCGCAACAGTGGCGGCAGCCAGCGCTGAGCATTTCAGGAAGTTACGGCGGGTGAATCCGCAGGCAGGACGGCCGGAGATGTTCTTCTCGATTTCTCCCATGGCAAACCCTCTCTCGTGATGCGCCCCGGCAACGAAGCGCTTACCTTGTTTGACCGCATGAGTTGCGGTATGGCAGGGCAGTATGGCAGCAAGACGGCAGATTTGCAGTCGTGCAATAGGACCATTCTGTAAAACTTCGGCTCGCTCATTTCGCCCGACAAGACCGAATTCCTTGTCATGTCAAACACATGATGCCTTCTCATCCGGGAAAACTCAGCTCAGAAATAAGCAAAA
>CAUWJA010000281.1:0-1993 GCA_963558905.1 uncultured Eggerthellaceae bacterium | reverse complement strand
CTCGCATGCTTCTCGAAGTCCTCCAGCGCATGCTCGAGCATCTGCTCGTGCATATAGTAGTACTGATGGTAACCGCAGGGCATCATGCCCATGGAATGAAGCAGTTCGAGCGGGAACTCACAGTTGGCGATATTAGCCGGTACTCCGTTCTCCTCATCGTTCAGGTGGTCGATGATCTCGTGCGTGCGCTCCTTGCCCGTCTTGTCGAACACGCGATGCCAGTGGAAATGGTTGAGGCCGGCAAAACGATAAGTTAAATCCTCCAAATCGCACCCGATCTTCTTCGGCTCCTGCATCATGGCCCCCACCGGAACATTGCACAGGCCGATCGTCCTGGCCCAGCCAAAATGCTTGATGGCGGCCTCGGTCACCATGCCGGAGGGATTGGTGAAGTTAATCAGCCAGGCATCGGGGCACAGCTCGCGCATATCATCGATAATCTGGCCGATGACCGGGATGGTACGGAAGGCCTTGAACATACCGCCCGCACCGTTTGTTTCCTGGCCGAGTATGCCGTACGAAAGCGGGATGCGCTCGTCCTTTATGCGAGCATTGAGCAGACCCACGCGGAACTGCGTCGTCACAAAGTCCGCCCCCGGCAGCGCCTCGCGACGGTCGAGCGTGATGTGAACCTCGCACGGGAAACCGCTCGCCTTCCACATGCGGCGAGCCATCTCGCCCACGATCTCAAGTTTTTCGGCACCGTCCTCGATATCCACCAACCAGATCTCGCGTATGGGCAGGCGGTCATACCGCTTGATGAATCCCTCCATGAGCTCGGGGGTATAGCTGCTGCCGCCACCGATCGTTACGATCTTGATTCCGTCCATGCCATCACCTTTCTGCATCGGCAAGCGGTCGCCGACGCCCAACCGCGCGCCAACCGCACAATCCTCACGCTTCGAGTATCACGGGCGGGCGCTCGGCCAACAAGAAGCCGCGAGCATTTGGACAGGTCTTTCCTTAGTTCGGTTGGGAAAAGGGTATTCTTGAAACGTTTTGATACGTTTTTTCACACGCTCAGACTGCAAAGGGAAAGGACTGCCCCATGGACATCCGGGTTCGCTTGCGCGACTGCGCAAACTTCACGCCCACCGAGCAGCAGCTCGCCCTACATATCCTATCGCTCGGCAAACGCATCACTGGGTATTCCATCAAGGAGCTCGCTCGGGAGTCGAGCGCATCGATTTCGAGCATAAACCGCCTGTGCAAGAAAATGGGGCTCGAGGGATACAAGGATTTTAAAATAGCACTGGCGCGCAGCTACGCCGTAGAAGCAACAGCTCCAGGGGAGGTCGATGTCAACTACCCCTTCCAGGCCGGAGACAAAGCCGATACCGTCCTGCCCCGCGTGCGCTCGCTCTATGACACCGCCTTGTTACAAACAGAAGAACTCGTAGACCCGCGCATGCTCGACACCGCCGCAGGGTTGGCTCTGCAAGCGCACATAGTCGACATCTACACGCAGTCCCACAACCTCTACCCCGCGCGGATGTTCTGTGACCGACTTCTGTCCATTGGCAAGCATTGCACGGCACACGCAGGCATCGAAGCTCAAACGTTCCAAGCGATGGCATCCGATCGCACACACTGCGCCATCGCCATATCCTATTCCGGATTGAGCCAGATTCTAAAGCAGGTCATCCCACTGCTTGTGGAGCGCGGAACCCCCGTCATCTTCATTGGCACCGCAAGGGCCGGGAAGCTCCACCCCGGACTCGATGTTTACCTGCCGATCAGCGACAGCGAGCACCTGCAAAACCGCATCACCCAACTCGCGAGCCACCTCTCGGTGCAGTACATGCTCGATGCGCTTTTCGGTTGCCTGTTCGCTCGCGACTGTACACGCGCAGAGGCATTCCTTAAACGATCGGCCCCCTATACCGCCCTTCCTGGGGCAGATCGAATAGACGGAGATGTTTAAAAACGAATTGCGGGCGCCAAGAACCCCTTGGCGCCCGCAGCATTCCCTACTCTTTTCGATCTTGTATCA
>CAUWJA010000280.1:0-1998 GCA_963558905.1 uncultured Eggerthellaceae bacterium | reverse complement strand
CCCCGTGTATTGTCGGCGCATGTCCACTCGACCAGTGAGCTGTTACGCACTCTTTAAATGCATGGCTGCTTCTAAGCCAACATCCTGGTTGTCTAGGCAAACGCACATCCTTTGCCACTCAGCACGGACTTGGGGGCCTTAGCGGGCGGTCTGGGCTGTTTCCCTCTCGAGCACACAGCTTAGCCCACATGCTCTGACTGCCGCGCTCTGGACCGACCGGCATTCGGAGTTCGGTTCGAATCGGTAGGCGGCGAAGCCCCCTCATCGATCCGGTGCTCTACCTCCCGGGGTTAACGCGCGACGCTAGCCCTAAAGCTATTTCGGGGAGAACGAGATATCTCCGGGTTTGATTGGCCTTTCACCCCTACCCCGGGGTCGTCCCCCGGCTTTTCAACGCCGGTGGGTTCGGGCGTCCACGGGGTCTCACCCCCGCTTCCCCCTGCCCCGGGGTAGATCACCCGGCTTCGCGTCCGCGGCCGGCGACTCCAGGTCGCCCTGTTCGGACTCGCTTTCGCTGCGGCTCGCCTTCAGCTAGGCCTCGCCGCCGGCCGCGACTCGCTGGCTCATTCTTCAATAGGCACGCCGTCACACACCGAGTGTGCTCCGGCTGCTTGCGGGCGCACGGTTTCAGGCGCTGTTTCACTCCCCTCCCGGGGTGCTTTTCACCTTTCCCTCACGGTACTCGTGCACTGTCGGTCGCAGGGTAGTGCTTAGCCTTGGGGGGCGGTCCCCCCTGCTTCCCGCCGGGTTCCTCGTGCCCGGCGGTACTCCGGACTGCGGCCCGCAGGCACGTGCCTTCGCGTACGGGGCTCTAACCCTGTTCCGCGCGCCTTCCCATGCGTCTTCCGCCGGGCACGTGCTTTGTGACTGCGGCCGGGCCGTGCGGGGCCCGGACGCCGCATCCTCAACCCCGGGGCGGCAGCGCCCGCACGCTTTACGCGCGCCCCGGTTTGGGCTGGCCCCCGTTCGCTCGCCGCTACTGGGGGGGTCTCTGTTTGATTTCCTCTCCTCGGGGTACTTAGATGTTTCAGTTCCCCCGGTTGCCTCCCGCTTGCGCGGGTAGCAGGCCCTCGCCTGCTGGGTTCCCCCATTCGGGCACCCCGGGATCGAAGCCCGTGTGCGGCTCCCCCGGGACTATCGCGGCTTGCCGCGCCCTTCGTCGGCTCCCTGCGCCAAGGCATCCGCCGTGCGCCCTGAACACCTTCGGGACCCTCGGCCCCTCCGGCCTCCGATCATAAAAGTGTTCTCTCGAGAAATCTCTTCCTCTTCGCGCTATGCGGCTCTCAGGGTGCCCTCTCATGACTCTGGCGAGCCACGGGGGCCGGACGCTGCGGGGATGAGGGGGTCTTCTTTCCCATCCAGGACGTTTGCTTCGCCTTCGTCTGACTCTCCCTAGAAAGGAGGTGATCCAGCCGCACCTTCCGGTACGGCTACCTTGTTACGACTTCACCCCCCTCACCCTCCACACCTTCGACGCCTCCGCCCCTTTCGGGTTGGGCCGGCGGCTTCGGGTGCAGACGACTCGGGTGGTGTGACGGGCGGTGTGTACAAGGCCCGGGAACGCATTCACCGCGGCGTGCTGATCCGCGATTACTAGCAACTCCGACTTCGCGGGGGCGGGTTGCAGCCCCCGGTCCGAACTGGGGCCGGCTTTGAGGGATCCGCTTCCTGTCGCCAGGTCGCAACCCGCTGTGCCGGCCATTGTAGCACGTGTGCAGCCCTGGGCGTGAGGGGCATGATGACTTGACGTCGTCCCCACCTTCCTCCGGGTTGGCCCCGGCGGTCCCGCGCGGGTGCCCAGCTTGACCTGATGGCAACACGCGGCGGGGGTTGCGCTCGTTGCGGGACTTAACCCAACACCTCACGGCACGAGCTGACGACAGCCATGCACCACCTGCGTCGGGCGCTTCCGCACACCGGGTCTCCCCGGCTTTTCCCGACACGTCAAGCCCAGGTAAGGTTCTTCGCGTTGCTTCGAATTAAGCCACATGCTCCGCT
>CAUWJA010000279.1:0-2002 GCA_963558905.1 uncultured Eggerthellaceae bacterium | reverse complement strand
CGCATCCTCGGTGTAAACAACCTATTGGCGCACAACACCTAGCCTTTTGGCTCCTGTTGGCTCTATCCGGGCGAGGGGGCGGAAAACGCCCCCTCGCCCATGTTCCCAGTCGCCTGCCGCGCTTTTCAGGCCTCTGGATAATGGAAAGCAATCGACCGAGGAGTGGAAATGAGCAAATTCAAGGGCCCCCAGGGCTTCGGCAATTGGATGAACATCCTGATGAACCTTGCTATCGGCTTCGTCATTACGATGGCCATCAACATTGCGGTATGCATGCAGGTCGGTATGAACATCATCACCCCCGGCGCTGTAATTGGGAGCTGTGTTTCCAGTTTTATGATCGGCTACACCGTAGGTACTCTCGGTGACCCCATGAGCTGGGCTCTCAAACTCGCAGGCGCCATCAAGGCCAACGGTTTCGTCACCTGGATCATCCAGGCGATCGTTCTCGGAACGTATTTCGGCATGCTGATCCTGTGCGGAAACATGATCATCAACAATCTTCCTGATGGGATGGGCGCCTTCATCGGCGGCTTCACCGCCTGGGCGGGCTTCGTCGAAGTGAGCGCAGTCATCTCCTGCTTCGTCCTCATCAAGCCCTTCATGGCGCTTTCCGCCGTGCTGTCCGGCTTCAATCCCGCAAAGAGCGCTGCCGAGGACCAGTGCTAGACATTTCAGTCCCGCCCTATGCGGCTCTTCTGAAACAGTGAAACTTCAATCCGATCATTTGGAGAACCCATGGTAAACAAGTTTTTCCCCAAGCTCTTCGAGCGCGGCTACATCGGCAATCTCGAAGTTGAGAACCGTTCCATCCGCATGCCGATGGGCACCGAGCTCGGCAATCCGGACGGATCTCCCAGCTGGGCTTCTTTGAAGGCCTACGCTGAAGCCGGAGACGGCGGCACGGGCATCGTGTTCATGGATAACGCCGGCGTCACCCAATTCCATCATGTCGGCCTCTCTCTGGCCAGCGACAACTACATCGGCCCCATGTCCCTGCTGGCGAAGACCCTCAAGCAGCACGGTGTCATTCCCGGTTTGCAGATCGTCCATCCGGGCCGCGACGCCGCCTTCGTTCGCGGCGATGACCTGATCTCCTCCTCGCGCATCATGTGGGAGCCCTGGTATGAGAACGGCGGCGGTGTTCCCCGCGAACTCACCATTGAAGAGATCCACGAATACGTCGAGTACTTCGGCGACTGCGCCGTGCGTGCGCAAAGCGCCGGTTTCGAAATCGTCGATATCCATGCTGCCTGCGGCGTGCTCCTCAGCAATTTCCTGTCTCCGCTGAACAACGTTCGCAACGACATGTACGGCGGCAGCCTGCACAACCGGGCGCGCTTCCTGATCGAAGTCATCCGCAACATCAAGAAGAAGTGCCCCATGATGCCCCTTTCCGTCCGTCTTTCCGGCATCGATTTCGAACCTGGCGGAATCACCGTGGAGGAGACCTGCGAAGTTGCGAAGATGTGCGAAGCCGCAGGCGCGGACGCCATCAGCATCACCTGGGGCTCCCATGCGGAGGTCGTGAATGCTGCGGGTCTGCTCTCCAAGCATGGCGCGAACCATGTCGAGGCGGCGAAGATGATCAAGGACGCTGTCTCCATCCCCACCATGCTGTGCGGCGGCATCTTCACCCCTGAAATCGGGGAGAAGCTGCTCGAGGACGGAATCTGCGATTTCGTCGGCATCGGCAAGCCCGCTCTGGCTGATCCCATGTGGGCTAAGAAGGCGCGTGAAGGCCACTCGGAGGACATCAGGCCCTGCATCAGCTGCGGCGTCGGCTGCCATGACCGCGGCATGCTTTCCGGCGGCATGGTCCAGTGCGCCGTCAACGCTTCCCTGTACAAGTTCGACGAGCCCGTCTACCCCCAGGCGGAGCAGCCCAAGAAGGTCATCGTCATCGGAGCGGGTCCTGGCGGCTGCGAAGCGGCCATAACCGCGAAGAAGTGCGGTCATGATGTCGTTGTCTATGAGAAGCGCCAGATCGGCGGTGTCCTCA
>CAUWJA010000278.1:0-2030 GCA_963558905.1 uncultured Eggerthellaceae bacterium | reverse complement strand
GTTGGTGCCGGGCAGGCCGATCTTGCCCAGGACCACGGGGATCATGCAGATGGCGCGGCAGGCATCCTCACCGTTGGTGTGGCGCTGCGGGCCCCAACCCTGGCAGACGAAGGGAGCTTCTGCGTTCTCCAGGTCCTTGGCCAGCTCGCGGATCTTGTCGGCCGGGATCTGGGTGATGGGAGCGGCCCACTCGGGGGTCTTCTCGACCATGTCGTAGCCGGTGCCCATGATGTAGTCGTAGTAGGACTTGTTCTGGCCCTTGGCGGACTCAGGCATGGTGGACTCGTCGAAGCCGACGCAGTACTTGTTCAGGAAGTCCATGTCAGCCTTGCCGTCGACGATGAACTCATGGCACAGTGCGCTGGCCAGAGCGGCGTCGGTACCGGTGCGGATGGGCAGCCACTCGTCGGGATGGCCCGAGGAGCTCTCGTTGAGGCGGTAGTCGATGTTGACGATCTTGCCGCCGCGGCTCTGAATGGCCTCACGGGTGCGGGCGAAGTCCCACACGATGTTGGCGCCGCCCATGCGGGTTTCCGCCGGGGAGTTGCCGAACATGACCAGAAGGTCGGAGTTGGCTTCAGCCTCAGTCATGGAAGAAGCGAAGACGTCGTCGTAGGGAGAGCACCAGTCACCATACATGTAGGGCAGCGCAGCCGAGATCATGTTGGTGGAGTAGTCGTAGCTGCGCTTGAGGTAACCGCCGAGCAGGTTCAGCAGACGGCTGCTGGGGTTGCCGGTTGCGCTGTACATACCGGTTGCGTAGTTGACGAAGATGGCTTCGTTGCCATAGGTGTCGATGGTGTACTTCAGCTTGTCGGCGATGGTCTGGATGGCCTCATCCCAAGAGATCTGCTCGAACTTGCCCTCGCCGCGCTTGCCGACGCGCTTCATGGGGTACAGCAGACGGTCGGGGCTGTTCACCCAGCGACGCATGGAACGGCCGCGCAGGCAGGCGCGGGCCTGAAGATCGTCGGTGCCGGTGTTGTCGGACTCCATGTAGGCGATCTTGCCATCGATGGAGTGCCACTGATGCAGGCAGCTGCCGCCGCAGTTGCAGTTGCACTGGCTCCAGGCGATAGTCTCCTCAACGGGCTCGGCGGGCGCGTTGCCCTCTTCACCCTTCGGCGCGCAACCGAACATGGATGCAGCACCGAGCGCGCCGGCGGTAGCCACAGCGCCGGCGAAGGAACCCTTCACGAAATTACGGCGAGATACCGTCATCTCAGGATTCTTGCTCATTTTCCCTCCTCCTCTTGGATACATCCGTTTGGCCGCCCTCCTCGCGAATCTGCGGCCGAACGTCATTCAGCCTACAGAAAAGCCCAGGTAACGGCATCACACTCCATGTGTGATTTATCACCACGGGCGTTCGGGTATCATGGATTGCCGCAGACTGGGAGAAGGAGGGCGCAACCGTGGCACACAATCGGCAGGCCATGCACGTATCCATCATCGGATACGCGATCTTCATGGTCATCAACGCCACGCAGATATGGGGAGGCGTATTCCCGTTCTTGCCCGCAGAGTTCCAGACGAACGCCGTCACCCTTTCATTCTACCTTTCGCAGGCGTTGGCGTTCTGCGCCGCATTCATCGCCAGCACCTTCGGCTCATACTACTTCCCCGCGGCCGCGCGCCGCATGCTGGTGACGCTGTCCACCGCGCTTGTGTTCTGCGGGTCGGCGAGCATCATCGCCGCCATGTACATCACCGATGCCACCATGGCGCTCGTCGTGGCCGGAGGCGTGTTTTTGGGCGTAGGGTGCGCCGGCATGTTCATGATGTGGCAGCGGTACTTCTCGTCCATCCCCGCGAAGGACTGCAACTACCGCCTCATCATGGGCACCGCAGTGGCCTCCGTGATGTATTTCGCGCTGCATCTGATCCCCATGGTGCTCACCGCATTCCTCGTGCCGGTGGTGTTTCTGCCCCTCTGCGCCCTGTGCCTGACGCTGTCGGTGCGCGAAATGCGTTTCGACCAACCCATGTTCGAGGATATCCCGCTTGAGCATCCCGCCGTCTACCTGCGC
>CAUWJA010000277.1:0-2043 GCA_963558905.1 uncultured Eggerthellaceae bacterium | reverse complement strand
GTTGGGTAGCGACGACCCGACGAAGATTCGGCGCCTGGGCATAATGGGAGGCACGTTCGATCCCATCCATATCGGGCACTTGGCCTGTGCTGAGCAGGTGCGTGAGGCGTTCGACCTCGATGGTGTGGTGTTCATTCCCGCCGGCGATCCGTGGATGAAGAGCGGAAGCGGGGTCACGGCAGCCGGCCATAGATTGGAGATGGTGCGTCTTGCGGTGTCCGATAACCCCTTCTTCGATGTCAGTTCCATGGAGATAGACCGTCCGGGCAGGACGTATACCGTCGACACCTTGAGGGCCATGAGGGCACATTATCCGGAGAATGTCGAGTTGTATTTCATCTCCGGGGCCGATGCGGTGTTTCGCATTCTGGAATGGAGGGATAGCGCGGAGCTGGGAAAACTCGCCCATTTGGTGGCTGTCACCCGTCCAGGGTATAGAATATCGGACGCGCGCCGCCGCTATTTCAGGACGCACGCCAACATACTGCATCTCCTCCAGATGGATGTGACGGCATTGGCGGTCTCGTCGACCGATTTGAGGGAAAAGGTGCGCAATGGCCGGTCGATTCGCTATCTTGCGCCTCAGCCGGTCGTCGATTATGTGGCGCAGCACGGCTTGTATCTGTGAGGCCCGACGGCTTCTTGCGTCTTTGTTCGGGATGCCGGGTTTTCGGCATCGGAAAGGGATACGATGGATGGGGAATTGTTCGAGGACGCGCGCAGGCGTCTCGAAAAACGTTTGAAGCCTTCACGGTACAGGCATTCCCTCGGCGTCTCGCAGACCGCCGAGAGGCTTGCCCGGGTGTACGGGGTGGATCCCGACGATGCTGCCATTGCGGGTCTTCTGCATGATTGGGATAAGGCTTTGCCGCTTGAGGAGCTCCGTTCCATCTGCAAGAAGCAAGGGTTGGCATCGAAGTTCGTCAGGAAACATGTCCCAGGGGTCCTTCATTCGTTCACGGCGCCCATTTCCCTTCGCCGTGAATTCCCTTGGATGACGGATGCGCAGCTTCAGGCAATCGCCCGCCATACCTGCGGAGCGCCTGAGATGGAGCCGCTCGACATGGTTGTTTTCATCGCCGATGCAATCGAGCCCGGGCGTGATTTCTGCGGCGTCGGCGCTTTGCGCGATGCCGTGGGCTCCGTGGCGCTCGACGAGCTTTTCCTGCGTGTTTTCGCTTCGTCGATGATTGAGCTCATCTCTTCGGGCAGAACCGTGTATCCTGAATCGCTTGAAGTATGGAACGCTTTTGCAGTGCGCCGCATGGCCCCGCCGGCCATCGATTGCGGATGCTCAATGGATGAAAAGGAAGGAAGATAGCATGGCAATTGACAAAGGCCTTACATCGAAAGAGAAGGTCCTCATCGCGGCACGTGCCGCAGATGGCAAGAAGGCGACCGATATCGTCATCCAGGATGTTCGGGAGCTGGTCGGGGTGACGGATTTCTTCTGCATCGTGACCGCTTCGAACAACCGTCAGATCGATGCCGTCATCGATGCCATACAGGAGGCCGAAATCGAGCAGGCAGGCGTCAAGCCATTGGGCATCGAAGGGGCGCAAGAGGGTTTCTGGGCCCTTTTGGATTACGGCGATTTCGTCGTCCATGTATTCCAGCCGGAAGGTCGTGACTATTACCGTCTGGAAGAAATCTGGAACGATGCCCCTACGGTTGATTTCGAATCGGCCGAGGTGTGATTCCGATTCTAGACGGAATGCTCTGTGAAGCGGGGTGCGCCGGTCGGGCGTTCCCCGCTTCGCGTTCATGGGGGAGTGGAATCAGCCGCGCGTGTTGACGAAGAGGCTGACGACTTCCGTGTGATAGGTTTGCGGGAACATATCGACCGGCGTCGCCTTGACGAGCTCGAATCCGGCCTCGTGGAGCCTGAGCACGTCCCTGGCCCATGTGGATGGGTTGCAGCTGACGTATACCATTCGGGACGGTGCGGCTTGGACGATCGACCCTATGATCTCGCTTGCCAATCCGGATCGCGGGGGATCGACGAGCAGGGCATCGAGTTCTCCGATCTCGGGCAGCTCACGT
>CAUWJA010000276.1:0-2050 GCA_963558905.1 uncultured Eggerthellaceae bacterium | reverse complement strand
AAAGTCCGAACTCGGCGAACAGGGCCTCCAGTATGAAATACGGTGTAGGCGTGGGGTCGTGCGCGCCTGCGTCGGCGAACCGGGTAGTGCCGGGTTCGGCCAGCGAGCATCCGCAGATCGACAGGTCCCGCTGCTCGTCGGCAGCCATAAGCTGGCTTTTGTTCGTTACATCGAGGTGTGATGAGGATGCGATGGGCTGTTTCTTCATTTCGCGCTCCGGGCCTTCGCTTCGGCGTTGCGCCGGCGGTTGCGCAGGTTGTTCACGGTGTCTTCCATCCCGTGTGGCGCGTATTCCAATCCCTCCAGGTCATCGGGGAGGTAATGGACCAGTCCGACGGGTTCCGAAGGCTCGAAATGCTCGGGCGCGGGTCCTGCGACGGCATGCAGAGCCATGATCTGCGCGCCTTTGCCGGTGAGCTTTTCCTCGTAAGCGCTCAGTGTGAAATCGAAGGCATTGAAGCCTGCGGACCGCATTCCGTTTTCCCGTACGCCGTGCAGATCGCGCGTCATCTCGACGACGTCGAACCCTGCTAGCTCGATCTGCTCGAGCGTGAAATCGAACAGGGGTTGGCTGTCGGTTTTGAGTTGGATGCGGCCGTCTTCGGCCAGCACTTGCCGGTATTCCATCAGCCGTTCGGCGTTCGTCACGCGTTTCGCCGCCTCCTTCTTGCGCGGAAACGGGGTGGGGAAGTTGACGTGCAGCACGTCTATTTCGCCTGGTGCGAACAGGTCGGTCAGGCGGCTTGCTTCGTCGAGTGCGGCCAAGGCGTTGCCGATGCCCGCAAGAGAAAGCGCTTCCACGGCGAAGGAGACGCACATGCGCTCGTTGTCTATTCCGACGAAGGCTTCAGCGGGGGCCGCCGCCGCGCAACGGGTGAGCCACAGGCCCTTGCCGCAGCCCAGGTCAACGTGCAGCTGCGCGTTCGGCATGCCCAGCGCCTCGCGCCAATGTTCGCGAAGCGAGGAAGGGTCGGCTGCAAGACGGTCGGCATGGAGCTCCAAGCGCTGTTCGATGAGCTTGGGCTTGCGGACGTGGGGCATAGGGGTCTCCTTGGGCGGGGTTCGGTGGTTTGCTGAGTGTCCGTCAGGATGATCGGGCGGGCATTTCGACGGGATGCCGGGATGGGCGCCCGCGCATGCAGCGGCGGCGTCGTCGAGCAGGATTCAAACCTTGCCATTGTATTACAATGGTCGATCAACGTTGGGTTTCCATGGGCCGCCATTTTAGGGGCCGTGAGAGGAGCATCATGTCGAATCGTTCTACGATGGCAGGGGATCTGCTGATGGCGGGCATGCTCGTTGGTGTTGTGGCGGCTATCCTGCTGCCTTGGGCTGCGGTGCAGTTTGTTCCGGCGGATGCCGGCATGATGGTCGCCATGGTTCTCCTGTTCGTGGTCGATCCGCTCGCATTTGTGGCGGTGGGCGTCATGTGTGCGGCGAATGTGCGCATGCTGTGGCCGGTGCTCCTGGTAAACGCCCTGCTGTTCCTGTTCGGGGCAAATACGTATTTCGGGGCCGGTCAGTTCGACATGGCGTTTCTCATCTACGCCGTCTCATATCTTGCCGTGGCATATTTCGCCATGGCCACCGTTCGCTATGTCCGCGTCAAGAAGGGCAATGCCTAGGGGCGAGGCCTGCCCCCGTTCAGCTCTTCGCCCCAGCGATCGATGAGCGCCTCCAGGCTCCATGCCGCATTCGCCGGGCTTGTGGAGGGCAGAATCGCGGCGTCCATGCCGGTGAGGGGACGAAGGAATCTGGCGTAGAGTCTGCCTGCAGCCGATCCGTTGCAGATGATCCTCTCGACGGGTGCGGCGCCGGTGACCCGCATGATATCGGCCGGTACGGCATTTCGGATGCTCGCATCGCTCGAGCCTTTGATGTCGCATTCGGAAATGACATCCCAGAGGGCTATTCCGTTTTCGGAGAGCAGGGCTTTCTTTTCGGCTATGCTCTCCGGTTCGGGCGTCCCCATGCATGCGGCCATCACCCTCCAGAACCTGTTGCGGGGATTTCCGTAGTAGAAGAGGTTCGCACGCGACAGGGCGGACGG
>CAUWJA010000275.1:0-2061 GCA_963558905.1 uncultured Eggerthellaceae bacterium | reverse complement strand
ACAACGAAACGCAACCAAAAGCAGACAGGGCGCAACCTTTCATTGCGCCAGCCTCAGTGGCTGAGAAGAGCATCTTACCGAGCTTCATGCGATGTCTTCCTGGCGTAAAGAAGCCTCCCGTTTTCCTTCTTCAAGAAATGGGAGGCAATTCAGCAAATCGTTCTTTTTTATCGACTAACGTCCTCGGAAGCGTCAGCGGTTTTTCACCATGGGAAGATATCGCGATTCCTTGGAAATCACCCAGAAAGAGGCCCCTCATAAAGCTTTGCCCTGCTTCCTCAGGATGAACTCGGCTTATCGCTCCTAGTGGCGGCACACCCTCATGCGGAACGCTACCACGCCCATAGCAACCAAGGCCGCGGCGCTGGCCGCAAAGCCTGCGACCATCGTGCCCAGGCCGTCGCTAGTCTTGACCATCTCCGAAATCTTTTTCGGCTTTTCGCCTTCGGAGGCAGTGCTGCTTTCATCCTGGGCCGCAGCACCGCCCTGGCCGTTCGTATCCGCCAAGACGGCGACGCCGGAATCTGTTGCATTAGCATCGGAACCGGAAGGCGTCAGCGCATCATTGGAACTATCAGGATTGCTTGATTCTTCGTCCGCCGAATTGTCCAATTCGGCATTTTCGGAATCGCCTGCGTTTTCACCGTTGGGATGAGAACCATTATCACCGTTATTGCCAGCGTTTTCACCCTCGTCACCAGAGGGACCCGTCTGAGAATTGCCGTCGTTGGATTCGGGCGCTTCATCAAGGCTGTCGTTATTCGAAGCGTCGTCATTGCTATCATCGGCATTGTCGTTTTCGTCAGAAACGTTTCCATCGGAAGAATCGCCCGTGCCCGGCTCCTCATGGGAGTCATTGCCATTGGGGGGTTGCATCCCCATTGCCAGAAGATGCGTCGCTTGAATTGTCATCCTGAGTCGAGTCGTTGTCGCTCGAGCTTCCATCCTGCGACGAACCGCCATCGCTTGGATTCTCGTCCTGCAAAGAGCCATCGTTCGAGCCGGTGTCTTTGTCAGATTCACCTCCGCCCGAAACGCCTTCGTCATTCGATTCAAAATTGGCATGCGTATCGCCCGTGCGGTCTATGATGGCAAGACACTGGTTGAGTTCCTTTTTGTATCGGTTCTGCCAACCTTGGTGATATTGAGGCTGGGCTTTGTAGAAGACCGCCACGTTATCCACGACGTAATTGCAAAGCGTCGTGACGAATTCCCTATCCGCCATATCGTCGGAAAGACCACATCCGGGCCATTGATAACCTTCGCTCAAGTAATGACAGACGCCATTCCAGTCGTAGCCGTCAGAAACGCCGCCGACGAACTTGTGCCATCCGCTTTGGCCGAAAAGATTCGACAAACCCCAGCACAAGCCTTTCACGGCATCGCTTCGATCGGAGATATCTATCCCTCGACTTGCGAGGTAGCGTTCCGCCGGAAGATAGTATGACGTATACGCCCAATCGTCCTGCAGGCGGGAAAACTCGTAGCTATCAGCCGCATAGGCCGCCTTCCATGCATTGTTCAGGCTTGTGCCCAAAGCGGTGAATGCACCGTTGCTTCGAATGGCATTTTCTGCTTTGAACTGGGCGTCTGAGATATTTGCAAACTGAGCGAACATCGCGTATTTAGCGGGATTGTATTCATAGCAGGCAAGAAGGAAGTTCTTCAGGCCGTAGCGATGATCGAACTGATAGTACCCCATAGCATGATAGCCGTCGCCATAGCTGAAGGTGCGATCGTACATGCCTCCCTCGAACGCACCGAAATACAGCATGTCCTCAGAAATCTCACGCGGCTGCAAGCCTACAGAGCGCAAAGCAAACGTGGATACCACGGCCGATTCGTACGAACCCTGATAGAAATCGGCCTTATCGTAGGAGCTTTCGGGAAGGCCGTCGGGCTGGCCTGCCTCATCGGACAGCAGGGCGTCTCCCGCCAAGCTTCCTGCGGAAGCTTGGCTTGTTTCGGACTGCGACGCATCCTGTTCTGCAGCAGCATCCTTAGGTTCGTCGGCAAAAGCGACAGCCGGCACAGAGCCAAGCACGAGGGAAAGAGACACGC
>CAUWJA010000274.1:0-2073 GCA_963558905.1 uncultured Eggerthellaceae bacterium | reverse complement strand
TTCCTTCGGAGGCTTCTTCTTCTCGTTTTTTGAGAATCCGAACATTTGCAAAGCGGTTTTCGCGGCCTGGCTCTCCGCTTCCTTCTTGGTGCGGCCCGTCCCGGAAGCCAAAGCCTTCAGCCCTGCATAGACCTGCGATACAAACGTGCGGTCATGCGGTGGTCCCTGGGTTTCCACAAGCTTATACGTAGGCGTGATGCCTTCCTCCTGGAGCTTCTCCTGAAGGGCGCTCTTCGGATTTTCGGGTTCTTTGGCCATATCGAGTGACATCTTGGGAACGAGCGTCCTGCAGACGAAGCCCCTGGCGGCCTCTAGGCCGGCATCCAGGTACAGAGCGGCGACGACGGCTTCGTACACGTTTTCAAGGGCTGAATGCAGTCCGCGCTTACCGGTGCCGCGCTCAGATGAGCCGAACACGATGATATCGGCGAAACCGAGCCTGTCAGCCAAATCAGCCAAGCTCGAGCCTGAGACAAGGGCCACTTTGATCCTGGTGAGTCCGCCTTCATCGATGTCGGGATACCTGTGGAACGCTTCAGAGGCGACGATTGCTCCGAGAATGCTATCGCCGAGAAATTCCAGGCGCTCGTAAGAATACTGCACAGGACGCCCCTCGTTTGCCGACGGATGCGTGATGGCGGCAAGCAGGTAGTCGCGGGTGCTGAATCCATGGCCGATGATGTTCTCAGCGAGTTCGAGTTTTTCCAACTGCTCTGCTGAATACTGCATGTCAGGCCACCGCCTCGGCGATCAGATCGGCAACATGCAATCGGGCGATTCGTGCGGTCGTGTGGATGCCGTTCTTGACGGCGAAAGCAGAGCTTGAGCCGTGTCCGACGATGCAGGCGCCCTTGATGCCCAACAGCGGAGCGCCTCCATAGGTATCCGGGCTGACCGAGTCTTTCAACTCCTTGAGGCCGGGTTTGATGACCAGCGCGGCGATCTTTGTGAACAGATTTTTCATCATGACATTCTTCAAGGCTCCGAACAGGCCCTTTGAGGTGCCTTCGATGGTCTTGATCACCACATTGCCTGTGAAGCCATCGCATACGAACACGTCGAAGCCTGCCATGATGACATCGCGGCCTTCTCCGTTCCCGACGAAATTGGGAACCTGCTCTTTAAGCAACGCGAAGGCATCCTGGGAGAATTTGTTGCCCTTGGTATCCTCTTCACCGATATTGAGAAGCGCAACGCGCGGATTGTCGATCCCGATGATCTTCTCAGCGTAAATGGACGCCATGTGCGCGAACTGAACAAGGTATTCCGGCTTGCAATCAGCGTTCGCGCCTATGTCGGCCATGACGACGGGTTTGACGGGTGAAGGGATGACGCTGCAGAGGGCTGGTCGTGTGACGCCCTTGATTCTGCCGATGACCAAAGTCGCCGCCGCCAGTACGGCACCTGTCGAGCCCGCAGAGAAGAAGCCTTGGGCCTTCCCCTCTTTCACAAGACGACAGCCTACGACCAGAGAGGAATCCTTCTTGCGACGCACGGCGTCAGCCGGATGCTCTGCCATGTCGATGAGCTGCGTAGTCGGTTGCGCGGTGCAGCGAGGATGGGCCGCCGCAAACGGCGTCACCACATCATCGGGGCCGGTAAGGATGATTTCAAGCGATTCGTCCTCTGCCAATGCGGCCGCAACACCTTCAAGAACCGCTTGCGGTGCGTTGTCTCCGCCCATCGCATCGACGGAAATGATGACGTTTTCCGAAAGTGACATAGGTCTCCTTATACACGAATTGCCGACTCGCAAGCCGGCAATTTGCTCTTTGACCTGGTATGTAGTTACTCGGTCTCGAGTACTTCGCGCTTACCGTAGTATCCGCAGTTACCGCAGACACGATGAGGAAGTTTCACCTCGCCGCACTGAGGGCAAACGGAACGGCCCGGAGTAGCGATAACATCATTGGCGCTACGGCGGGAATGGGTACGAGCACGACCGGTCTTACGCTTAGGCACTGCCATGGTTCCATCTCCTATCCACCGACCACCACGGTCGGAACGGTGTAATGCATAAACATACGAACTGGTATGATACCAAAAGGGATATACGTGCGCAAGGTAAATGCA
>CAUWJA010000273.1:0-2092 GCA_963558905.1 uncultured Eggerthellaceae bacterium | reverse complement strand
GAAATGCCCGCGGAAATGGATCCGCTGGCAAGCCACGACACCATCGACAACATCGAGAAAGCCCTGCTTGAAGATGACAATCTGCTCATCTCCCTGCACTACGACCCCATCGTGACCGCCGATGATTCTGCAGCCGAGATGCGCGCATGGCTCGCCGACGCCGTCGCGAGCATCGATCCCCGGCTCAGCGTCCACGACGTTCGCCTCGTCCCCGGGCCCACCCACACCAACGTCATCTTCGACTGCGTGCGGCCGCACGGCTTCGACATGCCCGAATCCCAGATCAAATCCCGCATCTGCGCCCTTATGGCCGAGCGGGACCCTTCGGCCGTGTGCATCATCACCGTAGAAGAATCCTACATCTGATCCCGGAGAACCTGCCATGGCAACAAGAATCAACCACGCCATCCTGCATATATTCGACTTCACGTCATGCGTAAATTCGTTTTCCGAAGAGGAGCTCGACCTGACGAACCGGCAGACCAAGTCATTCGTCGCCAAGCACGCGCATCGCGCCCTGGTCAGCACTGACAACATGCACGGCCGTTTCGCCGAAGACAGCGCATTCGCCGCCGAGCTCTCCTCCTACTTCTCGGGCCGAAGGGATTTCACCGACCTGTCCGTGCAGATAGGAGAATACTTCGCCTCGCAGCTGGGCCGCCAGGAGAAGCCGGAATCGTGCGACCTGCTGGTGATCGATTTCGAAGAGGACGCACCCAAGCGCCCCGCCCAGCCGCCACTCGCCGGCGATGATGAGTGCCCCTTCGACGAACCCGGCATGTCGGAGGAGGAAAACCCGGCCGAGGCCCAGTCCGCACAGATCGAAAAACCCATCGAAGCAACCATCGAGCCTCCCCGCCGCTACTTCGCCATCCTGCTCATGGAGTGCCGTCAAGCCTTCATGCATGCGGTGGACCGCGGGCAGGCGGGCGGCATCGTCAATGGCATCGAACGCCATTTCGCCATCCTGCCCAACCCTACGCAGAAGGTGGCTTCCTATGCGGTCATCGATCTGCGGACCATGGCCGTGATGTTCTGCGACAAGATGCGCACCGTAGCCGGCGAAGAGCTCATGCTGATCCCCGACGGCCTCCTGCAGTGCAGCAAGGAGGCGTCCGCGAAAGAGACGCTTGGGACCGTGACCAGGATCGTGGAGGAAGTGGCCGAGGAGTACGGCGCCAACACCGCTGTCGCGATGGCGAAGGCAAAAGACTACGTGGCCGAGAAAGCGCAGGCCGGTGAGGACTTCTCATGCGAGGAGCTTGCCTGCGAGGTGTTCGAGGACGAACCCATGCGCGAACGGCTGACGCAAGCCGCAGCAGACGAGCAGCTGCCCGAACGCGTCGCCGTGGAATCCCGCGTCGCGCAACGTTCGGCGCGCAACCACAAGATCCGCACGGACACCGGCATCGAGATCACATTCCCATCCGAATACAGCCACAACGCCGATTTCATCGAGTTCGTGAGCGAACCCAATGGTTTGATTTCCATCGAGCTCAAAAACATCGGAAGCATCGAAAACCGCTGACACCGAACGCCAGCGCCAACGCGAAGAGGTCATCATGGCAATCACCGAAGCACTCATCCGAAACGCTTTCCTGTACGGAAACGAGGTCGCGCTCACCGAAATCAACCCGGCGATCCGCGAAGAGCACGGCGTGACATGGAGCGAGTTCGACCTCGTCGAACCCAATCCCGCCAAACGATACCGCCGCGAAATGACATGGCGGGAGTTCAACGAACGGGCCAATCGGTTCGCCCACCTGCTTTTGAGCTGCGGCATCGGCCGCGGCAACAAGGTGGCCATCCTGTTGATGAACTGCCTGGAGTGGCTGCCCGTGTACTTCGGCATCCTGAAATCCGGCGCCACCGTCGTACCGCTGAACTACCGCTACACCGCCGATGAGATCGTCTACTGCCTCGATCTGGCAGACGCCGACGTGCTGGTCTTCGGCCCCGAGTTCGCCACGCGCATGCAAGAGGCCGCACCCCGGGTGCCGCGCCTTCAGGCCATGTATTTCATAGGAGACGAAGCGGACAGGCCCGCATTCGCGCAGAACTTCGAAGCGCGTCTGGTGCACTATTCCGCCGA
>CAUWJA010000272.1:0-2097 GCA_963558905.1 uncultured Eggerthellaceae bacterium | reverse complement strand
GGCTACGGCGTTTCCACGACGGCCGCATCCTGCGTTGCGTCCGTCAACGGTCCTGCGCATCTCTCAGCGGCCGAAGTCCATGTCCCGGGCGATCCTTCGTCGGCAGCGTTTCTGTTATGTGCCGCCGCTTTGATCCCCGGCAGCGCCATTCAGGTCGAGGGCGTTTCGCTCAATCCTGCACGCATCGGTTTCCTGCGTACGCTCGAGCAGATGGGTGTCGATGCATCGCGTCGCAGCACCGGCTCTGCGGGCAAGGAGGTCTACGGCATCATCTCCGCACGATATTGCCCAGATCTGCATGGGTGCGAAATACCCGCTGATAAGATAGCTTCCCTGGTCGATGAGATACCCGTGCTCTCGCTTGTCGCTTCCCGAGCGCATGGCGTCACGGTGTTTCGCGGCGTCGATGAGCTGCGCGTCAAGGAGACCGACCGCGTTCAGGCGATCATCGACGGCTTGACGATCCTCGGCGTGAACGCATGGTCGGAGGGCAGCGACTTGTTCATCGAGGGCGACCCCGATCTGGCCGTGCCCGAAGGGTTGGTATTCGACTCGGGGCGCGACCATAGGCTCGCCATGACGTGGGCGCTCGTCGGTTTGACCGGCCGTGTTGCCGTGTCGGTCAAACATTTCGATTCCGTGGAAGTGAGCTATCCCGGTTTTCTCTCCGATATCGAACGGCTTGCCTCTACGTGCGGCGAAGCATGAAAGGACGAATATGATCATTGCAATCGACGGCCCATCGGGTGCCGGTAAATCGACGGTGGCCAAAGCCGTTGCCGAAAAACTCGGTTTCAACTGCCTCGATACGGGTGCGATGTACCGCTCCATCGCCTGGAAGGCGCTCAATGACGGCGTATCCATCGATGACGCCCGATCCCTTGCCGACATCGCGCGGACCTGCGAGATCGCCTTCGGCCATGTGGAAGGCGACCCTTCTCCCCGCCGTGTGTTCGTCGACGGGGTGGAAGTGACCGACGCCATCCGCACTGCCGATATCGATCGCAGTGTCAGTCCGGTATCCGCCGTGCCCGAGGTGCGCAGCGCTTTGGTCGATCAGCAGCGCCGCATCGGAAACGCGGGGGATTATGTGGTTGAAGGGCGCGATATCGGAACGGTCGTGTTCCCCGATGCTGCCGTCAAGGTGTATTTGACCGCTTCTGATGAGCAACGTGCCCGCCGCCGGGTTCTCCAGAACAGCAAACGAGGCGTGGGCTCCGTTGATTACGACGAAGTTCTTGCCGATCTCATCAAGCGCGACGAGGTGGACTCCTCCCGCTCGGCTTCTCCTCTGCGGCCTGCCGCCGATGCCGTCTGCATTGATTCGACGGCATTTTCCATAGAAGAGGTCGTCGGACGCATCTGCGATCTCGCCGTTTGTTCGCAGGGGAAATGATATGGGTGTCTTTTTGTCTTGCGAGCAGATGTGGGATATGCCAATCGCCGATGCTCGGGCACGTGGGCTTTCCGACGATGCTCCGTCTGATCAACGGCGCCATATCCCGCATTTCGTCGGCAATATCCTCTACGGTGTCATCGGTGCGGCCTTCAAGATCGCATTCCGCTATTCCGTCATCAATGTCGAAAGCTTGAGACGGTTCACGGGCGGCCGGGGATGCGTGGTCGTCGCCAACCACACCTCGTACCTCGACCCTGTGTTCTTCTTCCTTGCGGCGCGTCCCAGGCAGTGGATCAGATTCATGGGCCGGGATACGCTGTTCGAGCATTGCGGACGCCTTCTCGGTCAGCTTCTCTCGCGCATCGGTGCCTTTCCCGTCAAACGCGATTCCGCTGACCGTAAAGCCATCAAGCGTGCTTCCACCATGCTCAAAAACGGTGAGATCGTCTGCGTTTATCCGGAAGGGACGCGCAGAGGCAGGGGCACAGCCGTCTCCTCGTTGCATGGAGGCGCGGCGTTCATCGCTCGTATGGGGTGCGTCCCCTTGCTTCCCGCCACCGTCCGCGGTGCCGAACTGATCAAGCAGAAAGGTAGATGCCTGCGTTTCCCGAAAGTCGAAGTCGAATTCGGCGAGCCTGTCTATCTCGAGGCATTCGACTGTTTTCCGAAAAATGAACGCCTTGACATAGCTTCCTGGT
>CAUWJA010000271.1:0-2104 GCA_963558905.1 uncultured Eggerthellaceae bacterium | reverse complement strand
ATATGCGCACCTGAACCCGTAGTCGGTCGCGCATAGCTCGCGAATATAGAACAGATCGAGGACATCGTGGCGAAGGAGCTCTTCACATACATCGCGCATGACCATCAAGCACGCGACTTTCGTATCCAAATCCATGGATGCGAACTCCGGAGAATGAAGAATGCCATCCTCGAACGAAGAATCCCGAAGATGCATGCATGACGCAGATTCCATACCGGCCTCCTGGAGAACCAGGCTGTCCTCTTGCGAGTTAGGATTCATCCAACCACGAACATTTGTTTGCATTATAGCAGACAGCCGAACAATGGCAACCGAAAACGAACGCATGTTTGCACTTGACCCGCAAAACAGAGGACAAACGTCAGAGAAGAGCATGCGTTTCAAACTGGGGGTCATCGTGCCAGAGAACGACCTCGCCCGAACGCAGGGAAGCCGCAACATCGATGATCCTCTGATTCGATGACCCCCGGAATCGCAATGTGACGTCATGGAGCTCTTCGATGAACGGCCCATCGACTAAGACATCGAGGCACGAGAGCAGCCTATCGGTCACTTCGATATGCTTAGAGCCGGCGACGATATCCTCGAGCTCGTCGCCGGAGAAGCACCAGATGGTCTTTTCGGGAAACCGGCGCTTCACCTCTTCGACGAAATCGACAAGACCGCGTTGGTTCTCAGGCTCCATGGGTTCGCCGCCCAGAAGCGTGAGCCCATCCACGTAGCTGGGCTCGAGACTGGCGAAAATCTCTTCGGCGACAGATGCGTCGAACGGCTTTCCCGCAGTAAAATCCCAAGCCTCGCGATTGAAGCATCCCTTGCAACCGCGGCGGCACCCGGAAACGAACAGTGTGGTGCGCACACCCTCGCCGTTGGCGATGTCGCAGTATTTCACATTCGCGAAATTCATCAATCCGACCCGCTACAGATGAAGCACGCGATCGCGGATCTCCTCGGTACGGCCCTGGTTCCAGAACTGCGTGCCGATGTAGCCGCACGTACGGCGCGCCACATTGAGCTTCTCCTGGTCACGGTTGCCGCAGTGCGGGCACTCCCAGACAAGCTTGCCGTCATCTTCGATAATGCGGATCTCGCCGTCGAAGCCGCAGACCTGGCAGTAGTCGCTTTTCGTATTCAGCTCCGCGTACATGATGTTGTCATAGATGTACTGGATGACCCGGATGACGGCAGCCAGATTGTCCTGCATATCAGGCACCTCGACATACGAGATGGCACCGCCCGGCGACAAACGCTGGAAAGCGCTTTCGAACTTGAGCTTCGTGAACGCATCGATCTCTTCGGAAACATGCACGTGGTAGCTGTTGGTGATATAGCCCTTGTCCGTAATGCCCTCGATGACACCGAAACGGCGCTGCAGGCACTTGGCGAACTTGTAGGTGGTTGATTCAAGCGGCGTGCCGTAGAGCGAGAAGTCGATGTTGTGCTCGGCCTTCCATTCGGCGCACTTGTCGTTCATGTGCTGCATGACAGCCATGGCGAACGGCGTTGCCTCGGGATCGGTATGGCTCTTGCCCGTCATGTACTTGCAGCACTCGTAGAGGCCGGCATACCCCAGGCTGATGGTGGAGTATCCGCCATAGAGCAGCGAATCGATGACTTCGCCCTTCTTCAAGCGGGCGAGCGCGCCGTACTGCCACAGAATGGGGGCCGCATCGGACAACGTGCCCTTGAGACGGTTGTGACGGCACATAAGCGCCCGATGGCACAGCTCAAGCCGCTCATCGAAAATCTGCCAGAACGCATCCATATCGCCTTCGGAAGAGCATGCGACATCGACCAGGTTGATGGTGACGACACCCTGGTTGAAACGTCCGTAATACTGAGGTTCGCCCTTGTCGTTGACGTAAGGCGTAAGGAAGCTGCGGCATCCCATGGGAGTGTAGCAATGGCCTTCGCCGTTCTTATCGACCTTGAGCTGCAGCATGATCTTCTCGGAAACGTAATCCGGAACCATGCGCTTGGCCGTGCATTTGGCGGCGAGCTTGGTCAGATAGAAGTACGGGGCATCTTCGGTGATATTGTCCTCCTCGAGCACGTAGATGAGCTTGGGGAACGCGGGGGTGATCCACACACCTTCTTCGTTTTT
>CAUWJA010000270.1:0-2106 GCA_963558905.1 uncultured Eggerthellaceae bacterium | reverse complement strand
GCCGCCTATATCCTTCCCGGCCTGGGGGATGCCGGCGACAGGATCTTCGGCACCAAGTAACCATCCGAGAGGAGCTGCGATGTCGCACCAACCATCACACGAAGCTGCGGCAACATCTCCCGCAACGGCGCATCGTCCCAGTTGGGATGACTATTTTCTGAACCTTGCCTTCGAGGTGTCCAAGCGTTCGACATGTCTGCGCCGTGCGGTGGGCGCCATCATCGTCAAGGACAGGCGCATCCTTGCGACCGGCTACAACGGCGTGCCCACCGGTCTCAAGCATTGCGCTGAAACCGGGTGCCTGCGTGCTCAGCTGGGCATTCCGTCCGGCCAGCGCCACGAGATCTGCCGTGGACTGCATGCCGAGCAGAACGCCATCATCCAGGCAGCCCGTTACGGCACCAATATCGAGGGGTCGTCGATCTACATCACCACGCAGCCCTGCGTCGTCTGCGCGAAGATGCTGATCAATGCCGGAATCAAAGAGATCGTCTACACCGATCCCTATCCCGACCCCCTTTCGGCCGAGCTCCTCGGCGAAACCGACATCCTCATACGCACCGTGGAGTACTCTCCGGAACCCTGAGCGAAAGCCATCCGCCCGCCTTGAAGCGGGCGGATGCATATCGGCAAGTTGTAACCGAATCGTTCCATTTCTCGAATTTTTTGCATCTTTCATCCTTTGTCTGCATAATTCTGAAACTTGCTGTTAAGATGCGTACTGCTGCCGACTAGCTTGGTTGGGTCGGAGCGTCCGAAGGAGAGTGAACAGCGCGATATGCTCATCGTTTTAGGGGCCGTCACCGGCTTTCTGGGTTTTCTGCCTCTATTCTTTTCGCTGAGGTTATCACGCCGTTCCGAATCTATGCTTACGCTCACGCTGGGGCTGTATGCTCTCGGCGGTGTTGCTGTATCTATGGTCGTCCTCATCGTCGGACTTATTGCATGCGCGATGCTCGCCCGTGAACAGTTGATCCCCTTCGTTGCTGCGGAGGGCATCATGTTCGTCGGGTCGACCATCGCGTATGTCGCGTATAAGAACGTGTTTGCCAAGCGCAAACGAAAAAAGTAAGGCAAGTAAGGAAGGGAAAGCATGGGCGAAGCTCTGAATAAGTTCGTCGAGGAAACCCAAGGCTTGGCGGCGCATTTCGATTCTGCCGCAGTCTTCAGCATCGGCGGTTGGGATGTTACCCAGTATGTCATCTGGCTGTTCATCGCGTTCTTCGTCGTGATGGCGGTGATCTTGATTGCGGGCAAGAAGCTGCAGATGGTTCCCTCGAGCAAATTCCCCGCAGCTGTCGAATACCTCTACAGGCTCGTTCGCAGCAACATCGCCGAAGATGTCATCGGCAACGGATTCAAGAAGCACGTGCCGTTCCTTGCCACCATCTTCTTCTTCATCCTGATCTGCAATGTGCTCGGTCTGGTGCCCGGATTCAAGACTTCGACCGGATCCATCTCCTGCACGTGGGCTCTCGCAGCCGTTTCCTTCGTCTACTTCAACTACTACGGCCTGAAGACCTTCGGCTTCTTCGGCTACCTCGGAACCCTGGTTCCCTCCGGTGTGCCCATCGTGATGGTGCCCATCATCTGGTTCCTCGAATTCTTCTCCATGATCATCCGCGTGCTCACGCTGGCAGTCCGACTCTACGGCAACATGCTTGCAGGTCACGTTGCGCTGGCCGTGTTCGGCGTCGCCGTCACCTGCTTCATCCAGCAGGGCCTGCTCGCCGGCTCGATGGACCTGGCTTCCGTCGGCGGCGGTGTGCTGTGGTTCGTGCTCTTGGTCCTCATGTACGCCATGGAGTGCCTGGTCGCGTTCCTGCAGGCGTTCGTGTTCGCCATCCTGTCGTCGTCCTACATCGGCGGTGCCATCCACAAGCACTAAGGTGCTCGCGCCCGCGGTGTCACAGCGGATCGATTCGCGTTGCAGCTGCCCCGGGCAGTTGAACGATATAACGGTAAATGGCCCCGGAAGAAAAGTAGCAGGGGCTCGACAAAGGAGGAAATTGTGGAAATCACTCTTGCTCTCGCCGCTCTGAAGGTTGTCGGTTACGGCCTGGCCACCATCGGCCCTGGCATTGGCGTGGGTATCGCTACCTATGG
>CAUWJA010000269.1:0-2108 GCA_963558905.1 uncultured Eggerthellaceae bacterium | reverse complement strand
CCGCCTCATGCATGCGCGACCTCAGGGCCGCATCTTCGACCAGAGAGAACAGCTTCCTCTCGAAATCGGGCGTTGACAGCTCATCGTCCGCGACGGTGAATGCGGCTCCGGCCTCGACATAGGAACGCGCATTCATGGTCTGATGGTCCCCGGTGGCATACGGGAACGGAACCAGCAGAGCCGGAATCCCCAACGCGGCGATTTCAGCCAGGGAAGTCGCGCCTGCGCGGGAAAGGACGCAATCCGCCGCAGCGAGCGTTTCCGCCATCCGATCCTGGTATGCCATGACATGCCAGCGAAGGGATTCTTCGGGCGAAAGAGCCAAAGCACCGCATGCAGCCTCGAACTCCTTGGGACCGGTGATATGGACGACATGGAGCCCTTCGACTGCGAGCAGGCGGTCTTTAAGCGAGGCGACGGCCTCGTTGATATGGCGGGCGCCGAGACTGCCGCCGAACACGAGCAGCACGACGGCGTCCTCCGGAATCCGGAGCAGGCGACGGCCCTGCTCGCGCGTAGCCGAAAGCACAGACGCCCGGACGGGATTGCCGGTGACGACCACCTTCGAACGGTCTGCGACCGCTTCGGCAGCCTCCCCGTATGTCAGCGCGACAGCCGCGGCGGTCTTCGACAGGCTCTTGTTCGCCATGCCCATCACGGAATTCTGCTCGTGCAGAACCACGGGGATGCCCAGCTTCTCAGCGGCCATGCAGACGGGGATGCAGACATACCCTCCGAAGCCGACCACGGCATCGGGCTTTTCGGCAGACAGCCATGCGCGGGCCTTGCGGGCGGATCGCATGATGGTCCAGCTTGAAGTGACCAGGGTCCAGGGGCGCTGGCGATTGAATCCTGCCGCCTCGAAAGCCATGAAGGGAATCCCGGCCTGCTTGACCAAACGCTCTTCAATGCCCTGCGGGGTTCCTGCGAACAGGACTTCGTCACCTTCAGCGCGCAGAACCTCCGCAAGCGCGAGGGACGGATTGATATGGCCGGCGGTCCCACCGCCGGAAAGAACCACTTTCATCGTCGAGGCCTCCTTGAAGATGATGCATGCCGATTGGAACGGGACGGATCTTGACGACGTGCGCCCTGCCGCCCCGCACTGGAACCGCTGCGCCTCGGAGCATCGCGACGCGATTCCGATCCGCGACGGCCGGTGCGCGCCCCGCGCGATCCGTCCGATGCGATGCGGCGAGAAGCGGCCCGATCGCGGCGCGCGCCGTTGCCGGACCCCGATCCGGGGAGATCACGGGCCCCGCCTGATCCGCGGTTCGCTCCGCCGCTTATGACAACAAGGTCGTTGCGACGGCGCTCTGATTCGGTGAGCTTGTTGGAATCATACGAAATTGCAAGGATGATGCCGACCATGATGAACGTCGTCAGCAACGATGACCCTCCGGAAGAGATGAACGGCAAGGGCTTTCCCGTAACAGGCAGCGCGCCGATGGCGCAGCCCATGTTGAGAAAAGCCTGGACCACGATGGCCACGGTGAGACCGCCTGCAGCCATGCGACCGAAGGGATCGGGGCACTCATGCGCAATGCGCAAACCGGCATAGAGGAACACCAAGAACAAGGCGATCACGGCAAGGGCGCCGATCAGGCCCAGTTCCTCGCCTATCACGGAAAAGATCATGTCGGTTTCCGCCTCGGGCAGATAGAGGAACTTCTCTCTCGAATTGCCCAGTCCGACGCCGAAAAGGCCGCCTTCGGCAAATGCGTAGAAGGAATGGATGGATTGGAATCCTGTTCCGTATTGATCGAGCCACGGATTGAGCCAGACTGAGATCCTGTCGCTTCGATACCCGGTGACAGAGCCCAGCACAAGCACCACTGCTCCCACTCCGACGATGGAGAGCATGTAGCGCACCGGAACACCGCCCAACCACATGACCGTGAACAGGGCAACCGCCGTGATCGCGAAGGTCCCCATGTCGGATTGGGTCTTGTACATGAACAGCAGAGGCAGCACCACAAGGCCGCCGGCGGCAAGCAGCGTGTGCTTCCAATCCTTGAGCTCTTCGCTGTAATCGTACATGATCTTCGCGCCCCTGAGGACGAATGCTATTTTGGCGAACTCGGATGGCTGCAGCGTGAACCCTGCGA
>CAUWJA010000268.1:0-2108 GCA_963558905.1 uncultured Eggerthellaceae bacterium | reverse complement strand
TACACGCCTGCTCCGTACGATTTTTTTTCGTTCGGGATGCTGTGCTCGCTGTTTGTAATTGCCATCTCGGTTCGGGCGAGGGCGGTGTGCTGCGAATTCGTGTTGCTTGCGGTTGCTGCCACCCTCCTTGCTATAAGCCCCCTTTATGCTGTGGTCGGAATGCCGCATGCGGTCGCTTTGGCGCTTGCATTTTTGGGAGGAGCGGGCAAGGGCATCGTGGTGCTGCATCTCGGGCGGATGCTATCTATGCTCGATATCTCTGCAAGCATCTTGATTGTATCGAGCGCTGTCGCCATCTTGAAGTGCGGAAGTTTTTTCCTTCCGTCGCAACCTGTGATATTTCCTGTGGTCGCCTTGTTGAGCGCTCCTTTATGCGCAATCGGCGTTTTTCGCGCGTATAGCCTGCTGGATGAAAGCAAAGAGGGGACCTCGTCCTGCGGTCAACTCTTCCGAGAGAATCTGAATCGCAGCCCGGTCGGTTTGGGTCTTGTTTTGCTATTGGTCCTGATTGCGGGTGTTGCGAACGTGGCATGTCCGACTTTCGCGCAAGAGGCGCTCAAAAACTCCGGCGTTTCGGCTCCGGATGATTTGGTCGCGCTTTGCGGAATCATCGCCTGCGCCGCAGTGTGGATGCCCCTCGTGGCTCCTCCCCGTAATTCAAGGCGGCTCGTTGCGTTTTGCAAAGTGATGCCCATTGCTTTGGGATGCTGCGTGCTTTTGAACGTATGCCCCTACGAGGTTGCTTTCTTGCCCTACATAGGCGTTACTGCCGGGGATGCGATGTTCCTCATTCTTTTTTGGATTATCGCTCCTTTCACATGGGACGTCTGCAAAGGGAGAATGGCGAACGGGGGCTTGTTTTCCGCTCTGGCGTTCGCGGAATGCTTAGGCATATCGGCCGGATTCATGTTGTTTTCCAGGGAGGCATCGACGCTCGCGATGGCGGAGGCGGGTGCGTACGCAATCGCTCTTCTCCTGACCGCTTTGATTTTGTTTGTGCTTCCTGAATATATCGAATTCGGCAAAAACGAGGCAGGCGATACGGGAAAAGGTGGATTAACGCGTGGGGAAAGCGATGCCTTGAGGAAAGCCGCGATGGAGGCCGGGCTGTCGCCTAGGGAATTCGAAGTCCTTCTCTTACTTGCCCGCGGACGGGATTCAAAAACCATTCAAAATAAGCTCGGCATGGCCCCTTCCACTGTTTCGACGCATATACAACGAATATATAAGAAAATGGGATTGCATTCCAAACAAGACATTATTGACCTGAGTGATCGTAGCGATTGAAGAGAAATGAGATTCGCTGCAATCTTGTTGCCCGCAGCGATTGAGTCGACGTCTGGTTCGGTTTTGGCAGCTTGCTGTTGTCGCAGGAAACCAATTGGCAGAAGCGAAGGCAAGGAGCAGCCAATCAATCGAGAAAACGCCGGGAGACAGGATTTCAACCGGATAGCCATCGTGCCGAAGTCCCTGGCAAAAAAAACGTGCAATGACTCGTTCAAAGCCTTGCCAGGGGTTTCAGCTCGTGTAGATTAGCGTACGTCAAAGGAAGCCGTTCCGCATCGGAATCTTCGAATTGAAGGAGTCGCTGCACGTGTATTTCGTCATCCGAGGCGGGTGTTGATCGACTCAATGCGTCTTTGCATGCAACTCGAAAGAAAGTTGCACTGGGTCCTTCATTTAACCCGAAGCGGATGCCATGACTTAGTGCGATTTCTTATATCGAGTAGAAAGGGGGTGCGGCAGAAATCCTGGAGGACGGCGGGCCGTCCTGTCGCTAGGCCGCCAGGCCCAGCGACTCCCTGTACCGCCGCGGGCTCATCCAGCCCAGCGACTCCTTTATCCTGCCGCCGTTGTAGTATTCCAGCCACGCGCAGAGCCTCTCGATGAACTCCCCGGCCCCGACGCCTGACCAGTCCCTCCCGCGGAAGAACTCGTTCTTGAGCCTTCCGAAGAACCCCTCGCAGGCGGCGTTGTCCGGGCTGCATCCCTTGGCCGACATCGAGCGGGCGAGCCCGTGGCGCCCGCAGATCGAGATCCAGCCCGGCCAGCGGTAATGGCCTCCCCGGTCGCTGTGGACGACCGGCGCCTGGCCTGCGGAAAGCCCC
>CAUWJA010000267.1:0-2120 GCA_963558905.1 uncultured Eggerthellaceae bacterium | reverse complement strand
TCATCAATGAACAGCACGTCGCCCTCTTCAAGATTGGTCAGGATTGCGGCAAGATCGCCGGGCCGGGCGATGGCAGGGCCGCTGGTGGTGCGGATGTTCGCACCCAGCTCATGCGCGACGACCGTTGCAAGCGTGGTTTTTCCGAGACCCGGAGGACCGCTGAACAGCACGTGGTCCATGCACTCACCACGCTGTTTGGCGGCTTCGATCAGCACCGCAAGGCTGTCCTTGACACGTGTCTGGCCCAGATAATCCGTCAGCCTTTTCGGGCGCAGCGACCTATCGAGCGCCAAATCGTCTTCCGTGAGCTCGGGCGCAACCGCCCGCGGGCCGCCTGCGGTTCTGCTTGCCGCACCGGCACCCTGCACCATGCCTTCCGACGGAGAAGACGGAGCCTCGAAAACCAGCCCTTCTATCATTTCAGCATCTGCCATGCTCTATTCCCATCTGCCGATTACCAGGTGTCATGCACCCAAGCGCTTCAAAGCATACTGCAGCAATGCGCTATCCGTGCTCAGATCATCGGGAGCGCCTTTAAGCGCCACGTCTGCTTCGGCGGAAGAGAATCCCATTGCCAGAAGCGCCTCATGCGCCCCCCTCAACCGGGCGGCGGCAGCCGCGCCACCATCCCCGAACAGGGTCTCTGCCTCATCCTGCTCCATGGTTCCCTTGAGCTCCAAGATCATGCGCTGCGCCATCTTCTTGCCGACGCCGGGAATGGACGAAATGGCCTTCACATCCTGGGCCGCAATGGCAGCCGCAAGCTCTTGCGGACGAAACGTCCCTATAGCCGCCAACGCGACCTTCGGCCCGATACCCGAAACCCCTATCAAGCGCTCGAACAGATCCTTGGATTCCTGGCTTAGAAATCCATAGAGGGAGATAGCATCTTCGCGAACGGCCATATAGGTGAATACCGTCACGTGAGAACCCTTTTCAGGCAAGCGGGACAGATCAGTGGCCGACATGGCGACGGCGAATCCCACGCCGCCCACATTCACGAAAGCCATACCGGATCCCTTGGCCGCAAGGGTTCCGTCAAGAAATGCGATCATGTGCGCCTACCTTCCGCCAGATACGTTCATCTGGGCTTCCATCAAAGCCAACGGAGCATGCGTTGTATAGCATATTGCGGCAGCCAACGCATCTGCCGCATGGTCGGGCGTGGGAATCGCGTCCAGCGACAGGATCTTTGCGACCATGTATGCAACCTGATCCTTATCCGCCGCACCTTCGCCGACGACCGCCATCTTTATCTTCGCAGGCGGGAATTCCCCCACATCGAGGCATGCTTGCGAACACGCCACCAACGCGGCGCCGCGCGCTTGCCCGGTAGCGAAAGCGCTCTGGACATTGACGCCGAACAGGACCGTTTCAATGCCGACGGCTACAGGCCGATAGCGCTCGACCACCAAAGACATCTGCTTGTAGATCTTGCCCAGACGCTGGGACAATTCCATTTCAGATGAGGTTGAAATGCACCCATAGGCCCGGCACGTCAAACGCGAACCGTTCTGCTCCACAACGCCCCAACCCGTATTGGCAAGCCCTGGGTCGATGCCCAGAATAGTCCGAGGGCCCATTCGCACTGCCGTCCACCGCTTCCATTCACTTATACTGCAAACATTTGTTCGCAGTATAGCACACGTTCATGCTCTATGAATGACAATGGTCACCGCAGCACAATCATCGCACGCAGGCCGCTTTCTCCGTCCGCGCCGCGTTATCGCAGAGCGTCTTCCGCTTTGCCCGCTTCGGCTTCAGCGGGCGGCACCCCATCGCTGTCCTGCTCCGCAGCAACAGGCTCCCCATTGCCGCCGACTCCGCCTTCCAACGTATGCTCCGCCCGACGGGCGCCCTTGAGGAGTTTGCGGGACGGCTTGTCAGAACACCAGGCCGCGATACACAAGGACAGAGGCCATGCCCGCGGCGGAGTTGATATCGTAGGCGCTGAACAGCACCATGACCGCCGCTTCCACGATGCCGACGCCCTGAGGGACGGGCGAAATCATGGCGAACAGCGTGGCAACCACGTAACCGCAGATCAGAACTTGCGGATCGAAGATGCCGAAGGAAACCCCCACCAGGCAGAACGCGGCAAGCTCGCATGTGGATGCGAC
>CAUWJA010000266.1:0-2168 GCA_963558905.1 uncultured Eggerthellaceae bacterium | reverse complement strand
TATGATGGCAATGGGAATCCCGGGGAAACCGCCGCCTGTGCCAAGATCCCCATACAGTCCTTCGGGGGCGCCGTCGACATACTTCAATCCAAGCAAGCTGTCTTCAAGATGACGAACAATGCCGGCATCCTCAGAAACAATGCGCGTAAGGTTAAGAGTTTGATTCATTTCGATAACCGCATGCAAATCATCCATAAGAAGCGCTGCGCTATCCTCATCAATACTCTCGCCGTGTGAAGCCATGATTTCTTGAATCTTAAGCATAATTCCTCCTTCAGGATTCATTGTATTGAAGGGCATTAAAAAAGGGAACCGGAACCGGCTCCCTTCATATCAACCCCTGATAGAGAAGATGATGGAACATCATCCTTACAGAGGAACAACAACAACATGTCGCGCAGATCCTTCTCCTTCGGATACCGTATCCACTTTACGGTCATCGCGAAGAGCGAGATGAACGATTCGACGCTCATAAGGAGTCATAGGACGAAGCTTAACGCTTCTATGCTGGCTTACCGCACGAGAAGCAGCAGAATGGGCAATGGACTCGAGTTTCTGACGCTGCCGATTCTTATAACCCTCAACATCCACAACGACAGGATAACGGAATCCAAGAACGCGAGTGGTAATAGCGGAGATGATGAACTGCAGAGCATCGAGCGTCTTCCCATGGCGCCCGATAAGAATGGCAAGGTTGTCTCCGGTGATATCCAGAATCAACTCACCCTCATCACCTTCATACTCATCAATCGTGACTTCGCCGACATCGAAATGCTTGAGTATACCCTGTAAAGCATCAATTGCCGTATCAGCAACCTTATCAAGTTCTTCCTCAGTCAACTCAGGAACATCGCTATGGGATTCATCACCTTTACGATTGACCGAATCATCAAATGGTTCAACCGCATACTCTTCAACCATGATGCACTTCCTTTTCAAACACAACGGCGAACTAGCGTTTTTTGGTGGGACGCTTTTTCTTGACCTTGCGTTCCACATCCACCTTGACGGGCTGGGTGGCGGCGGCAACAGCCGCTTGGGCAGCATCCTGCTTCTTCAGGAAATGAGTGGTGATCTGCTGCTGAAGAATACCGATGACAGAAGAAGCTCCCCAGAACAGAAGAACACCGGCAGGAGAAGACCAGGAAATCCAAAGCATGAACAAGGACATGACAGCACCCATGATCAGCATCTGAGTGCGCTGAGGACCATCGTTCTTAAGATTCTGCAGAATCATGGGAAGGAAGGTCGCAAATGCAAAAACCAACATAAGAACGAGATACGGGAAGAATGCCCCAAATCCCTGAGAGAACATATCTGCAGGCATTTTCGTCAAATCATTGACAAGGCCATAGAAGGTGTAGTGAACTTCCTGGGAATGATTGACGCCGAGCTCGCGCAGCGTTTGGAACATTGCAAGGAAGATAGGCATCTGGAGCAGCATGGGGAGACATCCGGCAAGCGGATTGAACTTCGTTTCAGCATAAAGCTTCTGCATCTCCTCATTCATTCGGACAGGATCGTTTGCAAACCTGGTCTGAATTTCCTGCATGAGGGGCTGGACCTTCTGCATCTGCAAGCTCGACTTGATCTGCTTATGCATGATAGGTGCGACGATCAGGCGAAAAATCACCGTGATGACGATGATCGCCAAACCCCAGTCTCCCAAGAAGTTGTAGAAGAACTGGATACAGTCATATATCCAATCTTTAAACGCGTCCCACATTGATTCTTACCTTTCTTCTTTTTCCGGAACAGGGTCATACCCGCCAGGATTGCCGGGATGACACCTGCAAATTCGCTTGATGGCCAACAATGATCCTTTGCAGAATCCAAATCGCTGAACCGCGACGTAGCCATACTCGGAACAAGTAGGCGTAAAGCGGCAGCAAGAAGGGAACAAAGGGGAAATGGCAGCACGGTAGAACGTGATGGCAAATAAAGCCATCTTGGAAGGCAAAGACTTTACGAACGCCGTCAAACGTTCCATTTATTCAACCCATTCCGTCCACCCGGAGCATTATCACGAAGCGGACTAAAAAAACAAAGCCGGCAGCGCCGGCTGAACAAGGGAACTATTCCTTAGTGCTGCGGTCGGCAGGCATCTTTTCAGATGCGGAACCGGCCAATCCCGCCTTGTTCAAGGCTTTTGCGCAAGCACCCGATAC
>CAUWJA010000265.1:0-2177 GCA_963558905.1 uncultured Eggerthellaceae bacterium | reverse complement strand
GCGTGTTCCTTATTATGCTCAAGGGATTCAGCCTGACTATCCGAGTCCCGGTGGACAGATGGGCGATATGAGCAATTGTTCAGCATGGATGTCCCAAATCGGTCATCGCGTTTACTCCATTTGCGATTCTACGTTTCCTGACACGGTGTTCAAGATGAACACGACCGCCCCCGATCAGTCCGATCGTTCTCGCATTCCACTAACCGATCCCGATTTGATCATCGAACCTGCGAAGCGTCTTGTCAGCGCAGATTGGCTTGGGGAGGTTGAGGAGGCTGTTGAGCGAGGTGCGGTTAAGAAGGCTGACACGCTTGAAGAGCTTGCCTCACAGCTTGGTCTGGATTCCGAGGTTGTCGTCGATGCCGTCGAACGATGGAATGCCTTATGCGAGCGCGGAGAAGATGACGAGCTTGCGTGTCCCTATGATGCTAGTTGGTTAAATCCCGTGAAGGAGCCTCCGTATTATGCGGCGATATTGGGCGGACAGATTGGCAAGACAATGTGCGGGCTTCGTGTTGACGAGCGTTTTCAAGTAATGAAATCGGACGGAAAGGCAATCCCTGGCCTCTATGCGGCGTTCTCGACGGCAGGTGGCTTATCGGGTGAGGCGAATTACGGATGTCCGTGGAATTCGACATTGTATGGTGGCGTTGCTATGACGTGGACGAGCGGCTATATAGCAGCGAAGATGCTCATGGAAAACGAAGATACCTCTGCTTAGATTAAGATATTGAAACAACGACCGTAGAGTTTCAGTGCCGCGCTGATTCGGATTCCCCTCCTTCCGAATCAGCGCGGATTTGCTATGCATGAGGAAAGCTACTGTTGAAATGCGCTTACTGTATGAAGAAAGTAAGAGCAGAACCTTTGGATTGATTTGCTTTTGTCTTTTCGGCATACGAGGCATAGTGGAATGTCGTCGAATCCGCCGTCCGCAAATGGCAGGAAGGCAAGATTGGGAAATTTTTGTTCCATAGAGGGGGCGAACGGTTGTATATGAATGCCCCCGTTTTTCATAAAGCATTCAATCGCTGTATCGTTGAGAGGAACTTCTTTAATAAGAGGGGAGAACCCTGAAGCTATGCAGCATTTTGTCAATTGCTGCATGAATAAATCGAAATCAAGAGGACATCGGATTGCTACGTTTTCGAGGTCAGACACATGGACGGACGGCGATCCACAGAAGGTTCCGTCTTTGAGGGTGATAATGCGCATGTCGGCTTTCTCGAAAGGAACAAACGCCAAATCCTCAGCCTCGTATTCGCCGTGGACAATTCCGATGTCGAGGCTTTTTTCCTTTACGGCCTTGATAATGGACGAATCGGGAAAGTGAAGAAGCGATATTCGGCAATCTGCCCTTTCTTCAAAGCTCGTGATGGCACGAACAATAGAGCTGTTTTCATCAAAGAAGAGATAATCGAGAGGAAACGCGGTGAGTCCAATGGTGATAAGTGGTTTTTCGCGATAGTCGTCATCGAGCGAATGGGCATAGGTAACGAACGAGTCGATAGAGCATAGGATATTGCGTATGTGTTCGATGGCGGTTTCTCCGAATGGTGTAAGCGTCATTTGCTCGCGATCGAATATGGCATGGCCAAGTTCGTGCTCGAGCGATGATATGGCTTTTGAAACGGCTTGGCGTGATACGTAGAGGTTTTGAGCTGCTTTCGAAATATTTTTGTACCGTGCTGCTTCGAAGACGTATTTCAACTGGTGGATTTCCATCGCGCACCTCCTCATTTGATTATATATCTATCGAGTTCGCCGAAATTTTGATTGCGTAATGGCTTCCTCGCGGTGGGTTCGCTGTTTTGAGGACGTGATGCAGATGAGCCGTTTCTTCGGCGTTTGCGGTCGGCTGCGGATACGATTCTTTTCTTTGCCGTAAATTTTGAATGGGTAATTGCCGGGTTTCACGTCGTCTCCGCCTGGATCGGAAGGGTGGATGAGCATGAGCGTAGACCAGACCGCTTTCCAAAAACGAAACGAGTCGCCTAAGGAGTGGGCGACTCGTTTCTTAAGGGGTATGGCGACCGCCGCTATGGGCAGTGGGTTTGTGTTTGAGATAAGGTCTCAAAGCTCATGCGGTGCAGCCTGTGCGAACCGAGGTCTTGTTCGGGGCCTACGCTCCAACCATGACTTGGATGACCAAGAGTGTTCCGCCGAAGACGAACAGG
>CAUWJA010000264.1:0-2193 GCA_963558905.1 uncultured Eggerthellaceae bacterium | reverse complement strand
ATTTGACCAAAATCGCGAAATTCCGGTACACGCCGCCGAGTCCGCGCCCGAGGCCTGAGGCCCGCCGACCGCAGGAACGGGTCGGATCGCACGGGCGCTCCGGGGCGGACGGGTCAGCCGGCCGGCCGCCCCGGCTGGCTGACCGACTGGCCGGCTGACCGACGGAAATCCTAAAACTCCAAAGCCGCCAGCTTGCGGAACGCCTCGCCCTTGTGCGAAAGGAAAGCCCACGGATCGAAGATCTCATCGAGCTTTTCAGGCGAAAGGTCGGCCTCGGGATCGGCCTCAAGGCGCTCGCGATAGGTAGGTCCGGCAACGGCGTTCTGGATGTCGTGCCACACGGCCATGGCATTGCGCTGCACGACCACATAGGCCTCCTCGCGCGTGATGCCCGTATCCACCAAGGCCAGCAGCACCTTCGAAGAATAGATGAGACCGCGCGTACGATTCAGGTTGGCAATCATCTTATCGGGATAGACCATCAGCCCGTCAAGCATCCACTGCATCTTGCCGAACATGTAATCGAGGGCGATGAAGCTGTCGGCCAGGGCAACGCGCTCGGCGCCGGAGTGGGAGATGTCGCGTTCGAACCACAGCGCCACGTTATCGAAGCCCACCTGGGCGTTCGCCTTCACGATGCGGGCAAGGCCGCATACGCGCTCGGCCGTGATGGGGTTGCGCTTGTGGGGCATGGCGGAGCTGCCCTTCTGCCCGGCTTTGAACGGCTCCTCCGCCTCGATGACATCGCTCTCCTGCATGAGGCGGACCTGCAGCGCTATGGACTCAAGCGTGGACGCGGTCACCGCCAGCGCGGCCATGACCTGGGCGTGGCGATCACGCGCCAAAACCTGAGTCGAAAGCGGGTCGGGCGCAAGGCCCATCTTCTCGCAGACGAACTGCTCGACGAACGGATCGATGCTGGAATACGTTCCCACCGCACCGCTGATGGCGCCGGTGGCCGCAACGGCGCGCGCCTCCTGCAGACGAACCTGTGCGCGCTTGAGAGCCCACGCCCAGCTGGCGAACTTCATCCCGAACGTCATCGGCTCTGCATGGATGCCATGCGTGCGGCCTACGCACAGGGCGTCTTCAAGCTCGAACGCGCGGCGCTTGCAGGTTTCGCCAAGCTTCGCCACATCTTCCAAGATGATGTCGATTGCTTGTGTGACCTGGTATGACAGTGCGGTATCGCCAAGGTCGGAAGAGGTCATGCCGTAATGGACCCAGCGGCTGGGCTTCTCGGCGCCATCCGAAACGTCGGCATCGATGTATTCGGCCATGCAGGTCAAGAAAGCGATCACGTCGTGATTGGTGACAGACTCGATTTCGTCGATGCGCTCCACGCTGAAATCAGCATGCTCCCTGATCCACTGCGCCTCTTCCTTCGTGATGCCGCACTGCCCCAGCTCGGCCTGCGCCTCGCACGCCAGAAGCTCGATTTCCTTCCAGATGGCGAACTTGTTCTCAGGCTCCCAAATCTTTCCCATGGCAGGACGGGTGTAACGAGAAATCATGGCATATCCTTCCCAGCCGGCAGCACCGGCCTCGACCATCAAAGCGCCCTGAAAACGGCGCGCACCTTATCCACAACATCATGCTCAGCCAGCACGACAGCCTTGTCGCCCGGATAGAACACCGTATCATCGGTCACGACTTCCGCATCTCCGAACGTACGGCGGTCCACCGCTGCAATCACACTGCCCGCAGGCATGCTGATCTCAGAGATGGGGACTCCGCCTTCGCGCGAAAACCGGCGCGGATTGTTGATTCCCATCTCGATCAGCACGATATCGCCGCGGGACAGCGCCGACACGACGCCTACGCCGCCCATCATGGCCTCCTCTTCGATGACGTTGGCGATCAGCATCGTCGAAGACACGCTTTCAATCCCCACCTCATCGAAGATGCGGGTGTTTTTCGGGTTGTTCACACGGGCGATGCAGCGCGGCACGTTGAAGACGCGGAGAGCCAGCTCGCAGGAGACCAGATTGTCGTCGTCGCGGCCGGTGGAGGCCACGAACACGTCCGCCTTGCGAATGCCCGCGTCTTCTTGGAAGTTCGTATCGCAGCCATCGCCGTTGATGACCAGATATTCGCCCTCGAGCTCCACCGAAAGCCTGTCGGCCGTATTGCGGTTCGACTCGATGATTGCAACTTCATTTCCGGCATCGAGCAAAACCGTGGCAAGATATT
>CAUWJA010000263.1:0-2194 GCA_963558905.1 uncultured Eggerthellaceae bacterium | reverse complement strand
ATGCCCATGTTACGCCTGAGTACAACCCCTATGGCCGTACTCAGTTCTACATGGAATATCTGATGCCGCGTGACAGCTGGGGCCAGCAGTTCGGTTTGCAGGACCGTCTGCCGTTCTATAAGAAGTCCATCGAAGCCTATTCGGACAACCCCGATCGCGAGAAGTACCCTCTGTACGGCTTCAGCAACCATGACCTCTATCATGGACAGACCCTGTGGGTGCGTCATCCGTGGCTCAATGACTTCCGCAAGCTCGAAGGCCAGCCTTTCTGCCGCATCCATCCCGAAGCGGCAGCTGAACGCGGAATCCAGACCGGAGATAAGGTGCGCATCTACAACGACCATGGCTACGTTGTTCTGAACGCCCTGGTCACCGAAGGCATCCGCAAGGACTCCGTATGGGTCCCCCATGGCTTCACTTGGGATGAATTCGAAGATGGCTATGCCCAGTCGCTCACCCGCTGGTGCCCCGATGATGTGACCAGCAACAATAACTTCAATGACTGGATCTGCGAAGTCGAGAAACTGTAAGGAGGTGCTCACCGATGACTAAATATGGAATGGCAATCGATATGAATCGTTGCACGGGCTGCAACATGTGCTCCATGTCCTGTCGCGTAGAGCATAATCTGCCGAGTGAGATACTGTACAGCCGTGCCAAGACCGAAGGCGGCGAGGTGTTTCGTCAGGCCGGCGGTACCTATCCTGAGGTGACCATGGGCTTCTACACCTTCGCCTGCCAGCATTGCGATTCGCCTTTGTGCGTTGCGGCATGTCCCACGGGCGCGGCATATAAGCGCGACGAGGATGGTCTGGTTCTCATCGACAACGAGAAATGCATCGGATGCGAAACCTGTGTTGCGGCATGTCCCTATGAGGGAGTGCGCAGCCTGCTTCCCGATGAGCCCACGTATCCTTTGGACTTCGTGCTGGGTGACCTCGATTCCCAGTCCCATAAGCCCAAGACCATGGAGAAGTGCACGTTCTGCGTAGAGAAGATCGACAAGGGCGAACGTCCCGTATGCATCGATCTATGCCCTGCATATGCCCGTTACTTCGGCGATCTGGATGATCCCGAGTCTGAGATTTCGCAGGTTTTGGCCAAGCGTGAGTACAAGCAGCTTCTGGCTGATCAGGGCACCGGCCCGAATGTGTACTATCTGATCTAAGGTTCACGATACCGCATGCGCCGTTCTCCGGGGCGGTGCATGCGGGTTTCCTATGGAAGGGGAATGGGTGATGGGTAAAAACGAGGCCGAGCAGAGCATGGTGCGGGCGACCGCATTCGAATTGCTTTCGCTCATGTTCCTTCTGCCTGATGGCAAGCTTGCTGAAGCGTTTGCTTCGGGCGAATTCGCTGCCGCTGGCAATGAGGTATCGATTGCGTTGGCAGAGCACTCGGGACATGTTGTCGAAGGTTCACAGAAGTTGTTTTCCTGCTATGCCGGCCGCGATGCGGACGAGATTCTGCATGAGGTCCGCGCCGAGTATACGCGGTTGTTCGTTGGTGAGAAGTTGCCCATCATCACTCCGTTTGCCGGTGTTTGGGCTGCTCAACAGCAGGGTCAGGATGGCCTGCTGTTTGTGAGCAAGCAATCTCTCGAAATCGAGCGGCTTATGCATCGCTGCGGCGTCGCAAAAGACCTCCCCTCCGGTCAGGCGAACGATCCGCTCGATCATTTCGGAACCATGTGCGAATTTGCCAAATACCTGCAGCTTGTTTCCGCGGGCGCGGTGGCGGTGCCGGAAGGCTTCGAGGTTGCCGATAGTGATTTCACTGAGTTCATGACGGATTATTTCCGTCCCTATGCGACATGGCTTGTCGGTGCTCTGAGAGAGCAGGCGCGTCGTCCCTTCTACGAAGATGCTGCCGGTTTTCTGTCGATTGTTTTGACGGCAACCGAATAAACCGGCTATTTCAGCGGAGCAGCGCACCTTCCCAATCCCCCTCCTGGGAAGGTGTGCTTGCTCCGAGCCTGCTCGTTTGTCTGGTATTCTGCTTGCTTGCATTCTGGTTTCCGGGTGTCCGTGCCAGGGGCTCCTGCGCTCAGGGCACCTGCGTCTCGCGACCACATCTTGCGATTTTAGGAAGGAAGATCGATGACCTTCGCCTTGATCCTCATCATTACCGCTGTTGCATCCGTTGCTCTTGCCGGGGTTCTCAGGAAGGTGCCTTGGCTGTTCTACGGAGCTGC
>CAUWJA010000262.1:0-2200 GCA_963558905.1 uncultured Eggerthellaceae bacterium | reverse complement strand
CGGCTCGAGGCGGCACCGAAAACTGGGTGCAACTGGAATGACGGGACGGCAGAACCGAAGCCATCGAGTGGGAGTAGCCGAACATTTGTTTGTCTATTAGGTGATTTCTTGCTGCGATATATTGACTCGAAGCAGGCAGGCATGCGAAACTGAACTCGGTCTTCCTGCGGGAGGGCCTCCAGGAGCCGGGGGTTGTCCCCCGGCATTTTCTTTATAGGAGGGGAACATGCTTGAGATGAGCATTTTCGCAGACGAATCAGGTGAAGCCGGCGCCGAATCAAAGTATTACCTGCTTACCCTGGTCTTCCATGAGGAGAATGCATCCATCTCCAACCAAATAGATCGATATAGGCAATCACTCTCACAACGTTCGCTTCCCGATATCCCCCTCCACACCTCCCCTCTCATGAACGGGAACGATAGCTACCGGCAGATGGACATTGGCGAGAGGAAGCAGCTTCTATCCTCATTCTTCACCATGCTACAACACTTGCCCATCCGCTACAGGACATTCAGCTACAGCAAAACCGAGCTTGGATCAACCACCGCCCTTACCAACCGAATGAAACGGGACATCGTGAATATGATGTTCGAGAACTTGGAATACCTCCAAAGGTTTGAGAAGGTGAAAATCTACTACGACGAAGGCCAAAGCGTCGTGACAAACGCTTTGCACGATGCCGCTGAATACGCTCTTGCTACGGACGCTGTCATCTATAGGGACGGAAGCCCGAAAAGCTGTATCCTTGCCCAGGCGGCCGACCTCATCTGCACCCTTGAGCTCACTGCGATCAAATACGCCAACAGCGAGCAAACAAGAACAGACGAGAGGTTTTTCGGCGGCGCCAGTGCATTCAAGAAGAACTGGCTCAAAAAGATCAGAAAGAAGCGACTGTAAAGGCGCCTGGGAGTGCAAGGCACCTGGGAATGCCAGCGACTATCGCCAACGGAGCGGCCACTGAGCTCGAAAGCGCACTCTCCGCTATCCCGCGCAAAACGCCAACTTTTCAATGCAAACGAGATTGACGGCTTCGAGCGCGCTGTGATAATCCAACCGTATGCCCCCTGAAGGATGACGCGGTTCTTGCTGTTCGGGCGAACCGGATCGTAGTGATCCGTCTTGATCGTTATGAGCTTTCCGCCTGAAACGAATGACGCAGTCGATGCGAATTGGTCGAGGATGGAGAAGGACAGACCAACGGGACTCGGTGAATGGGCCAATGTTTTCATGCGATGGTTGGGCTCGACATTTCAAGCAGCCACTACGCAGGCCACCAGATGCGGGTGAGCGGAAGGATGTTGCGGGTCTCGTCATCGGCGGCGTCGTAGACCTCGACGTAGTGGCAGACGAAGGCATCCAGGTCCAGGAGGCGAACGGGTACGGTGGCGCGATCCGCCTCAAGACGGGCATCTTTGGTGAAGCCTCCCGTGGAAACGTAGAGCCCACGGTCGCCCGCACGCAAACCGCCGATGAACGACCGCACGGCGGGAGCGCCCATCGCACCCTTGCGATGCTTGACCTCCGCCACGATGCGCGGCGATTCCAGCCCCAGCGGATCGGGCGAAGCAATCACATCGCGGCCGCCGTCAGGGCCCTTGGGCGTAACGCGGGCGCAGTACCCCATCGCCTTGAGCATACCCGCCACCAGGCGCTCCATATCCTCCCAGTTCAGCTGGCTCACGCGATCTTTGATGAGCTCGATACCGTTGTCGAAGGTTGCGGTAAGGACTTCGTCGTCGCTTGAGGAATCATTCGCCTGATCGTCCGTAGGACCGACAGGAGACGACGGGCTCGCATCCGCAGCGGCCATAAGGTCGGCCATCACCTCATCCGTGATGGCGAAAATAGTCTGGATGCCACCGAGGGAGTTCTTGGATGACTGCGAAAGTGCATCACGGGCTGCGGTTCCGCTCCACGAAACGGCGCGCGTATAGGTGATAGCCTCAGGCTCCTGAACAGGCAGGCAGGGACCGTCGACGACCCCGATATGGTAAAGACGCTCGGCGGGATCGTACATGACGACCGTTGAGCCCTCGACCATCGAGTGGGCGAAGCGGTCGACCTGACCCACGCTCGAAGCAACCTTCTGCTTGCTCTCTGCGGGATGAGCCGAAACGTACGCAGCCCTGATTTCCTCACGTCCTATGGCGGAGATGTCCGCACCGCCGAAGTCCCAACCGATCCCTATGATGTCCCGCT
>CAUWJA010000261.1:0-2201 GCA_963558905.1 uncultured Eggerthellaceae bacterium | reverse complement strand
AGCAACGGCATCGCTGTTGGTATGGCGACCAATATCCCGCCCCACAATCTTGGGGAAACCATCGATGCGACGTGCTTGATGTTGGATGACCCCGACGTGACCACCGAAGAGCTGATGAAGGTTCTTCCCGGCCCTGATTTCCCCACGGGAGGCATCATTATGGGCCGCAAAGGTATCGTCGATGCGTATGAAACCGGCCGCGGCAGCCTGACCATCCGTGCGAAATGCAAGGTGGAAGAGGGTAAGAACGGGAAAAGCAGCATCATCATCACGGAGATCCCCTATCAGGTCAACCGCACCAATCTCATGACGAAGCTCGGGGAGCTCATCAGAGAAAAGAAGCTTCCTGAGATTGCCAACGTGCATGACGGCGCTGACCGCAACTCTCCGGTCGATATCATCATCGAGCTGAAGAAAGACGCGATTCCCCAGGTTGTGCTCAATAAGCTGTACAAGCACACGCAGCTGCAGGTCGGTTGGGGCGTCATCATGTTGGCTTTGGTCAATGGCGTGCCCCGCACCCTCTCCCTTAAGGAGATGCTGCATTATTACATCCTCCATCAGGAAGATGTGATCATCCGACGCACCAAATACGATCTGGCCAAAGCCGAAGAACGCGCGCATATCCTCGAAGGTCTGCTCATCGCGCTCGACCATATCGATGAGGTCATAGCCATCATCCGCGGTTCGCAAACCGATAAAGAGGCCGCGGAGAAACTGAAGAGCCGCTTCGGATTGTCCGATGCCCAAACGACGGCGATTTTGGAAATGAGACTGCGTCGACTCACCGGCTTGGAACGTCACAAGCTGGAAGACGAGTTGGCCGAGCTGCGTGAGAAAATCGCTTTCTACCGTGCTGTTCTGGGTGATGAGAATCTGGTTAAGAAAATCATCAAGGAAGAGCTCCTTGAGATCAAAGCCAAATACAACACCCCGCGCCGCACCCGCATCTCTTCTGAGGCGAAAGACCTCGATGTCGAGGATCTGATCGCAGATGAGGATATGGTCGTGACCGTGACCAAGGCCGGCTACGTCAAACGCCTGCCCGTTGCCACATACCGTCAGCAGAAGCGCGGCGGCAAGGGAATGCAGGGCGTGAATCTGAAGGACAACGACTTCGTCGAACATCTTTTCGTGGCATCGACGCATAGCTACATGCTGTTCTTCTCGACGAAGGGTAAAGTGTATCGACTGAAGGTCTATGAGATTCCCGAAGCCGGACGCCATGCACGCGGAACGGCTATCGTGAATCTGCTGCCTCTTGAAAAGGGCGAGACCATCAGCGCCGTCATTGCCACGAAGGATTTCCCCGAAGACGAATACCTGATGTTCGGAACGTCGCAGGGCATGGTCAAGAAGACGTCGATGAGCCTGTATGACCGAACCCGTCGCGATGGATTGATCGCCATCAATCTCAAAGATGACGATAACCTGATCGCTGTGCGTCGCGTCAAGCCCGGTGAGAAGGTCATGATGGTGTCCAGCGCCGGCAAAGCCATCATGTGGGATGAAGGCGAAGCAAGGTCCATGGGCCGTGACACCATGGGTGTGCGCGGAATGACGGTGCCTGCAGGCGTTGATGTCTTGGGGATGGAGATAGCCAAGCCCGGTTGCGAATTGTTCGTTATCACCGAAAAGGGGTACGGCAAGCGCACTCCGGTCAGCGAATATCCCGAGCACCATCGTGGCGGACAGGGCGTGTTCACCATCACGATGACCGCGAAGAAGGGATTGCTTACGGCAATGAAGGTTGTCCGTCCCACTGACGAGCTTATGATCATTTCAGAAGAAGGCGTTGTGATTCGTACTCCCGTTTCGGACATCAGCAGCTTGGGCCGTTCGACGCAGGGAGTCCGTGTCATGAATGTGGCGGATGAGGATAAGGTCACCGCTGTTGCCATTGCCACCGATTCAGCCAAGAAGAAGCGCTCGAAAGCTCTCGAAGAGGGTGAGACGCTGGTAGCCGAAAAGGATCCGAATCAGATGTCGATGCTGCCCGAGCAGGTCGATATCGAAGATGAGGACGATGATGAAGAAGAGATCATCACGACCGATGATTGATGATGGTCGGTTCTGACTGCAATCTGTCCAAACGAGACGATATGAGCAGGACATGAAAACATTGAGAGCCCCTGCTGCATGCAATTCCCGTGGATTAGGCCGACAATGGCGAGTGTCTGATTCGAACCGGTGGCGGCCAC
>CAUWJA010000260.1:0-2223 GCA_963558905.1 uncultured Eggerthellaceae bacterium | reverse complement strand
AGGCTGCGATGCGGGGTGGCCGTCTGCACCATGTCGCACGTGATGCGCATGCGAGCGCCATCAACGGACTGAGCCCCCGCGACCGACGCGCTGCGCGCGAGCCCGCTTGCAAGCTCCAAGGTGGTCAGCGCGCTGCGGGCGTCGCCGCCCGAAAGCGTGACGATGGCCTCGAGCGCATCCTCATCGAGCGCGAACGCGCCTGCAAGCCCCCGTTCGTCCTCGAGGGCGGCCGTCACCACGGATTCGATCTCGTCGTCGGAAAGGGCCTGGAGCTCGATGACGCGCGAACGCGAGATGAGCGCCGAGTTTACCTCGAAGTAAGGGTTCTCCGTCGTGGCGCCGATGAGCACCACGGTGCGGTTCTCCACCGCATGCAGCAGCGAGTCCTGCTGGCTGCGGTTGAACCGGTGGATCTCATCCACGAACAAAATGGTGCGCAGGCCGTTTACCACCAGGCGCTTTTCCGCCGCGTCGATTTCACGGCGAAGGTCGGCCACGGTGCCGCCGATGGCCGAGACCTCGACAAAGGAGGCGCGCGTGGCCTGCGCGATGATGTGCGCGATGGAGGTCTTGCCTGTGCCGGCGGGACCGAACAGGATGATGGACGACAGCGTGTCCGACGCTATGGCCGCATGGAGCCACGAGCCTTCGCCCACCGCCTGCTGCTGGCCTGCGAGCTCGTCGAGCGAACGGGGCCGCATGCGCACGGCGAGCGGCGCGGCGGCGAGCTTGGCGGCGTTGTCCATCTCGGAGAATAACGTTTCCATGAAAACCTTTCGTGAATCATGGCAGGGACCGGGCGGCGTGAACGCGCCGCTCACAGGCCCTTGCGGATCTGCAGAACTATGTAGACGCTGAGCACGGCAGCGCCCATGTAGCCCAGAAAACCTATGAGCGGCACACCGAACAGCTGGGGCTGCATGCCCGTGGAGGCGATCATGGACGAGCCTATGAACAGGCCCGCCGTGATGATGGCCAGGCTCAGCCTGTCGGTCAGCTTCCCGAGCTTGGCCATGGGCTGCTCCGCCTTCGCCAGATCGAGCCCCACCGACAGATGGCCCTTCTCGGCCATGTCCAGCAGATTCGCCACGCGGGCGGGGATTTCGACTGTATGCTCGGCGGCCGCACGGGCCTTGACCGCGCCCTCCTCGAGGCGGCGCAGCGGGTCGAAGGTGCGCACGGCATAGCTTTCCGCGTACGAGCTCGCCACGCTCAGGATGCTGATCTTGGGCGACAGCTGCAGCAGCGTGCCCTGCAGCGCCGCAAGCCCGCGGACGAGCATGACGAAGCTGCGCGGCATCACGATACGTGACGTGTTGAGGATCTCCATGATGTCGTTGAGCATGGATGCCAGGTCTATCTCGGATGCGTCGACAGCAGTATAGCGGTTCACCAGCTGCGTCAAACTGCGCAGAAGGGCGCTGTAGTCGAGCTTCGCGGCGTCAGGCGCGGGGCGGCCCCATTCGATGAAGACATCGGTGAGGGCGTGGCCGTCGCCCGCGAGCATGGCGCGGATCATGGAGAAGAACTGGCTGCGCTCGACCGCAGACAGCTCGCCCACCATGCCGCAGTCGATCCACACCACTTCGCCCTTGTCGACGCCGGATTCCCCTTCGGCGGGGCGCAGGACCATGTTCGCCTGATGCGGGTCGGCGTGGAACAGGCCGTCTTCGATCATCTGGGACATGTAGTTGTTCGCGATGCGCTGCCCGAGCTCCTCTATGTCGTAGCCCGCTTCAGCAATAGCGCCGATGTCTTCGAAGGAATGGCCCTCGATGAACTCCATGACCAAGACGTTTTCAGTGGAGTACTCGGGGTACGCCCGGGGGAACGCCACGCCGGGGCGCGAGGCGTTGTGGGCGGCAAAGTTCTGCAGATTCGCGAGCTCGGCCATGAAGTCGATCTCTTCGCGCACCGTGGATTCGAGCTCGTCGACCAGGGTTTGCAGGTTAAGTTCGCCGAGGATGGACGCGCCCGTCAAATCCGCCAGGTCGATTGCCCGGCGCAGAAGCTGGATGTCGCGCAGCATGTCCTCTTTGACGTGCTCGCGGCGGATCTTCACCGCAACGTCCGCGCCCTCGCGGCGCAGGCGGGCGCGATGCACCTGAGCGATGGACGCCGACCCCAGCGGGTTTTCGTCGATCGAGTCGAAGATGTCGTCGAACGCTTCGCCATAGACGCCGCGCAGGCGCGCCTCTATGACGTCGAAGGGTTCCGGCGTGG
>CAUWJA010000259.1:0-2226 GCA_963558905.1 uncultured Eggerthellaceae bacterium | reverse complement strand
CCCCCATGTCAAGACCCGCCACTGTGCTGTATTCGTCATCCGAAGCCGTCAGGAAGATGACCGGCATGTCGGGAGCCGCAGCCTTGGCGGCGGCGCATACGGCGAATCCGTTGCCCTGGGCCAGCGTGACATCGAGGAGGGCAAGGCCGAACGACGATTCCGTCAGCAACGCAACCGCTTCGTCCTGCCTTGGGCAGGACTGCACCGCATACCCCTCCGCAACAAGCAGCGCCGAAAGGGCCTCGGTGATGGCACGATCATCTTCAACCAGCAGTATGCGCATCCCTGCCTCCTCACCATGTTCCTTCATCTGGCATTCTGATTCCGTTTCCACTCTAAACCAGCCCAACCGCCACCACAACGCGCAACGCCATTACAGAAATGCAATGTTCGGGAAAAAGGCGGTTGACCCTAACGTTACGTGATGGTTTAGGATACCGAATGTGAATTCACGGAAAGGACCGCAGTGGCAGCACAGCGTCGCACCTACACAGCCAAACAGCTGGCAGATCTGGCGGGCGTCAGCATACGGACGCTTCATTTCTACGAAGAAGCGGGTTTGCTGCACCCCGCACGCAAGGCCAACAACTACCGAATGTTCGATTCCGATGATGTGGCCAGATTGCAGCACATCCTGCTTTTGAAGGAATGCGGTCTCAAGCTGGCCGAAATCCGCGAAGCCCTCGATGTCGCACCCGACGCGCTGCGCAGCCTGCTGGCCAGCCACCTCGACGAGCTCCATAGGCGGCGGCACATGCTGGATACGCTCATAGCCACTGTTGAAAAGACCATGGACAACCTGGAAGGAAAAACCACCATGACCGATACGGAACGATTCGAAGGCCTGAAAGCCTCCATGATCGAAGAAAATGAACGGACCTACGGCGCAGAAGCCCGTGCACGATACGGGGATGAGGCCATCGATGCCGCCAACGAAAAGCTCTCGTACATGGACGAAACCGCCTTCAACGACGCACAAGAACTCTCCGCCGCCATCAACCGCCAGCTCGAATCGGCCATGGCCGAAGGAGACCCCGCAGGGCCCGAGGCAGTGAGGCTTTGCGAGATGCACGCCCGCTGGATCAAGATGCATTGGGGTGATGGCATGTATTCGCCGGATGCACATGCCGCCCTCGCCGAAGGCTACGTGGCCGATCCCCGCTTCGCGGCATACTATGAAAAGGCCGCAGGACCGGGTGCGGCCGAATTCCTGCGCGATGCCATCGTGGCCTGGTGCATCGAACAGGCCTGAGATACGGTTTACGCAGCAACGGCACAGCCCGCTCGACGGCAGCGCAGCCGACACGGCGACGGTGCAGCCGCTTTGGCGACGGCTCGGCCACCCCGACGATCGAAGGAGCACCCATGAAACGACGCATCGACATCTGGAGCAACGCCGGCGCCATCCTGTCCGCCATCCAAAACGGCGTTCTTCTGACCTCACGGGCTGACGGCAAGACGAACTCCATGGTGATCTCCTGGGGCAGCCTGGGCATCGAGTGGGGCATGCCGGTATTCACCGCCTATGTCAGGGCGAACCGCTTCACGCACAGCCTGCTGACCGCCAACCCGGAATTCACCGTCAACATGCCCATGGGCATGCCGGACAGGCGGGCGATGAGCATCTGCGGGTCGAAATCAGGGCGCGACATGGACAAGATCGCAGAGGCCGGTCTCACCCTTGTGGACGCCGAGAGCATCACCGTGCCCGCAATCCGCGAATTCCCACTCACTCTGGAATGCAGGGTCGTCTGCGCCGAAGCCCAGAACCCCGCCCTTCTCCCGCCCATCATGCAGGAGCGTTACTATCCGCAGCATGTCGACAGCGCATTCGTCGGCTCAAACCGCGACGCGCATACCGCTTTCTACGGAGAGATCGTCGACGCCTACATCATCGAAGGCTGAGTGCCGCACGCTGGCAGATTGCCGGCACGCACCTGCGCACCCGCATACGGCGCCCGCGCAGGTGCGGCAATCGCCCCGCATCCGCATCAGTCATCGACCTTGAGGATGGCCATGAACGCCTCTTGTGGCACTTCCACGTTGCCGATGGCCTTCATGCGCTTCTTGCCCGCCTTCTGCTTCTCGAGCAGCTTGCGCTTACGGGAGATATCGCCGCCATAGCACTTCGCCAGAACATCCTTGCGCTTGGCGCGCACGGTCTGACGGGCCAGCACGCGACCGCCCACGGCGGCCTGGATGGGCACCTCGAACATCTGCTGAGGG
>CAUWJA010000258.1:0-2229 GCA_963558905.1 uncultured Eggerthellaceae bacterium | reverse complement strand
CTCCACTCGTAGATACGCCAAGCGCCAACGCACATGGTGGCGAAACGACGACAGGGTAGTGCATGTGCCCGCGGATAGCGGTGACCCCATTGCGATAGCGCGCATTATAGGGACCCATCTCGACGGTCTGGGGTTTCGGGCGTCTGATCAGTCGTGCTTGACGCGCGATGCAAATAACGGAGGTTGACGATGTCGTTTTCGGATGTGGCGCAGGAATGCCTGACAGAAGGGGCCGAACGAGCGATCCTGGTTGGCATTGAGCTCAGAAGTGGAAGCAATGGAGTGTCTCTGGAATCTTCACTGGCCGAACTCGAGAGACTCGTCAATACTGCTGGCGCGCACGTTGTTGCCATGACGACGCAGCGTCTTGATGCGCCGAATCCGCGTACGTTCATCGGGCAGGGCAAGGCTGAAGAGGTTGCAGCACTCTGTCGTTCGTACGCTGCCGATGTTGTTGTGTTCGATGACGAGTTGACGCCATCCCAGCAGAGCAATTTGGAGAAGGCCATGCCTCGTGAAGTCAAGGTAATTGACCGGACAGCGCTGATTCTCGATATCTTCGCATTGCACGCCACCACTAAAGAGGGCAGGCTTCAGGTTCGACTCGCGCAGAATCAATACCTTCTTCCGCGCTTGCGCGGCATGTGGGCCCATCTTGCCTCTAATCGAATGGGCGGAGGTGTGGGGTCGCGCTTCGGTGAGGGTGAGAGCCAGCTTGAGGTCGATCGCCGCATGGTGAGGCGGCGCATTACCGCCATCAAGCGCGAACTCGTACAAGTTGCGCGCATGAGGGAGCTGCAACGGGAATCCAGATACGCATCTGCATTATTCAAAGTTGCTGAAGCCGGGTATACGAATGCGGGAAAATCAAGTTTGATCAATAGGGTTTGCGATGCGGATGTTCTCAGCTACGACAAGCTCTTCGCAACGCTTGACTCCACTACCCGCAAGCTGCTTTTGCCTGGTGGCAGGGAAGTGACCTTGACTGATACGGTTGGTTTCATACAGAAGCTTCCGACGAATCTTATTGAGGCATTCCGAAGCACGCTTGATGAGATTCGCGGCGCCGATTTGATTCTTCATGTTGTCGATGTGTCGTCTCCGGAGCGATTGAGCCAGATGCGGTCCGTTGAAGAGACCCTTGAGCAGATCGGAGCTGATCGGATCCCCCGAATCGACGTTTACAACAAGTGTGATCTTTTGGAGCCGGAAGAGCTGGAATCTCTTCGTCGACGGTTTCCCGATGCAGTGTTTGTGTCTTCGGTTACGGGAATGGGCATTGATGGTCTGCTGGAGGCTATTTCGCGTTCCGCAGCTTCTCGTGAATCACTGCTGACGGTATGCGTTCCGTATCAGAGGGGTGACTTGGTTTCGCTTGCGCATGAGCAGTGCACGTTGCTGTCTGAAGAATATGTCGAAGATGGAACCTTCATGACCTTACGGGCCCCATCTTCGCTGGTTGCTTCTTTCGATGGATTCGAAATCAAAGGCGCCTGAACACCGCAACGACTTTACCTGCGATCATGACATCGTCGACGATGATCGGTTCCATCTGAGAATTTTCAGGCTGCAGTCTGATGTGGTCTTTTTCTTTGTAGAACCTCTTGACGGTGGCTCCGTCATCGACGATGGCTACGACGATTTCACCATTCCGTGCGGTGTTTTGCTCTTGGACAACAACGTAGTCCCCGTCATTGATTCCGATTTCAATCATTGAATCGCCTCTGACGTTCAAGAGAAACGAGCTGGAATCGCCGACAATGGAAACGGGGAGCGTGATGGTTTCGGTTATGTTCTGCTCTGCCAGGATGGGGATTCCTGCAGCGACATCGCCGATGACGGGCAGGTTGACCACATTCGAATACGCTCCGTGCCCGGTTGATTCTTCCGATGCTGCGGCCTTTGGCTCCTCGTTTTGCCTGCTGACCAGCGTTATGCACCGTGATTTCAGCGGGTCGCGATGTATCAGTCCCTTTTCTTCAAGGGTTTTCAAATGGACATGGACGGTTGAAGGCGAGGAGAGACCGAGCCCTTGGCAGATATCGCGCACAGTAGGAGCGATACCCCGGCTGTCGATGGTTTCGACTATGTAATCATAGACAGCCTGCTGTTTGCGCGTAAGCTTCCGATCCTCTGCTCGCCCTTCTGTCTGAGTCATTGCTATTCCCTTCAACTCGAACAAATGTTTGAATAAATAATTGACAGGAACTTTTGTTCGATTTATTATAA
>CAUWJA010000257.1:0-2231 GCA_963558905.1 uncultured Eggerthellaceae bacterium | reverse complement strand
ACCCAACGTCATAGTTTTAACTCCCCGTCTGGAAGAACGAACCCGCTGCGACGACCAGTCGCCGACCAGACCCGGAACCGGGCTGCAGCTTCGGACACCGGCACCGACACGCAACGGGCACGCAGACGAAGGGAACCGCATGAACATACTCAAGAAACGAGCGACCATGTGCTTCATGGCGTCGAGCGCAATATCGCTGCTCGGCAATTCGGTGGCGGGCGTCATCCTGCCGCTGATCTTGCTGGCAACCACGGGCGACGCATTCGCCGCCGGCCTTCTGGCCATCATCTGCGCCGTCCCCTAGATGATCATCGGCGTGCTGGGCGGCGCGTTGCTGGACCGCTTCAACCGCCGCGACATCTCCATCATCTCCGATGTGATATCCGCCGCATCGATTGCGGCGCTGCCGGTCATCGACATGACCGTCGGGTTGAACTTCGGCTGGTTCGTGCTCATGGGCATCATCGGCTCGATCGGCGATATCCCCGGCATGACCGCACGCGACACGCTCATCGCCAGCGTCACCGACCATGACGATGTGGACCTGCAGCGCTACATGGGCCTGAGCCAATCGCTCGAATCCATCGTGACCATCATCGGGCCTGCGGTCGCCGCCGGATTCGTGGCGCTTGTCGGCGGGACCTCGGCGCTGTGGCTGACCGCCGCCATGTCGTTCCTTGCCGCACTTGTGACCTGCGGAATCCCGCGGAAGGTAGGCACGCCCGGCGGCCTGCTCGACGCTGCGGCGTCGCATGAGAGCAGGATGGAGATCGAAGCGCACGACGCTGAGAATCCGCACGCGCAAAACCCCTACGTTGCCAGCGGATCCATCGACCGCGCCGCCGACCGTGGCGAAAAACCCACCGGCGGCTTCAAGGCAACCTGCATCGCCGCCAAGAACTCCCTGCGCGAGGGCCTCCATGCGCTGTTCACCGAGGACAGGATCCTTTGCGCCACCGTTTCCATGCTGTTCGGCCTCTACATCGTCATCGGCGGATACCAGGGTCTGGTGCTGCCCGTGCACTTCACTGAAACGGCTCAGCCCGCCATGCTCGGCGTCATGCTTTCGGTCATGTCCGGCGGCATGTTCGCAGGTTCGCTGCTCTACACGGCATTCACCCGCAAGCTCCGCAAACGCACCTGGTATGTGGTTTCGCTTCTGGGAATGCTTGTCGGCCTGGTCATCATGGGCCTGCTGCCGCCGGCAGCCGCGATGCTCGCAGGCGGCTTCGTGTTCGGCGTATCTGCCGGCCCGGTATCGGCGCTGCTCGGCTATATCATGCTGCACCGCATCCCCGACGAAAAGCGCGGCAAGGCGCTCGGCACCCAGAATTCGCTGTCCATGCTGACCGCGCCCGCAGCCGTGTTCGCCAGCTCCATCATGGTCGAGACCATGGGAACGCAGATCACCTCCTACGTGCTGATGGCCATCTGGGCGGGCGTAACGCTGTGGGCCATCGCCACACCGCGCATGCGCAGACTGGACGAAGAGCTCTAAGGAGCGAAGGCGGCGGCGCACGGATTGCCGGTGCCGCGCAAATGCCCTAGAAGGGCACCGATGAATGCCGTGGCCGCATCAGCGGTTGCGGCATTCGGCGCATATTCCGGAAAATAGAAGGGAATGAGACCCTATTTCGAAGCCGTGCGCATCGGCGACCAGCGAAAGGGCTGTCGCACCTTCCGCCAATTCGACGTCGAGGACGCTGCCGCAGCATTCACATACCGCATGGGCATGCGCATCCAGGCGGAAGTCGTAACGGTCAGCGGCGCCGGGCATTTCGATATGGGCAATGTCACCCGATTCGGCAAGAACCGCCAGGTTGCGATACACCGTTGCGCGCGAGATGGACGGGTGAACCTTGCGCACCTGCTCATAGACCTCCGCCGGCGTGGGGTGGCAATGCAGGCTGCGCACGGCGTCGAGAACGAGCGCCCTTTGAACGGTATTTCGCTTAGCAGTATTCATTATCAATAAGAATATGTTCCCGCTAGTACCCTGTCAATACGGATTCGCGTCTGCGCGCTTGAGACCCCCGCCTGCGAGCCCCGGCCCGCGCCAGGTTCACGTCTCATGTACGGGAAATTCGGGATTTTGGTCAATTGGGGGTAGTTGTGCGCACCCCGCATGGGGATTTGATCGGGTGCGCACTGTCGCGACCTGGGCAAACGCATCCGAGCCATCCGTTGGGGCCTCGAAATGGTCAAATGGGGGCACTTGTGTGTACACACAA
>CAUWJA010000256.1:0-2233 GCA_963558905.1 uncultured Eggerthellaceae bacterium | reverse complement strand
GCACGGGATTGGCCACGTATGTAGCGGAAAGGAATCCGGGGATGTCGCTGAGGAATGCGACGGTGTTTTCAACACCGCCCGCCATACCCACGCTTCCGATGAACACGATCACCAGAGCGCATATCATGATGCTGCCCTGGATGAGGTCGGTGGTGCACACAGACAGATATCCGCCTACGAAGGTGTACACGAACACCACCAGAGCGCCGAGAATCATCATGGTGGTGTAATCGAGGCCGAACAACGTGGAGAACAGCTTTCCGCACGTCACAAAGCAGCTGCCGCAGTAAATGCAGAAGAACAGCAAGATGATCACGGCCGCGACGCTCATGAGGATGCGCTTCGAATCATGGAAGCGGTTGCTGAAGAAGTCGGGCAACGTGATGGAATTGCCTGCGACCTCGGAGTATTTTCGCAGCCTCTTCGCAACGAATTTCCAGTTGAGATAGGTGCCGATCGCCAAACCGATGGCGGTCCACATGGCATCCGAGGCACCGGTGAAATACGCAATGCCGGGCAGCCCCATGAGCAGCCATCCGGACATGTCGCTCGCCTCGGCAGACAGCGCCGTCAGCCACGGGCCCAACCCCCTGCCACCCAAAAAGTAGCTCTCGGAGTCTTTGTTCGATTTCCTCAGATAGAAGAACCCGACGGAGAGCACGACGATGAAATACAGCGCCATCGCCAGTACGACAAAAAAGTTGTTATGAGCCATAACAATCCTTTCCCCTGCATAGACCCACCGATTATACGGGAAACGCACAATCCTAAAAGCCCGAGAACGCCTTAATTCAGTGGAGTGGCCTAAGCGCGGGACGAAGTACCCTGTTTTGGCGTATCATCCGCATCAGGCAGATGCGCCGGAAAGCCGGTAGAAGCACCGAGGGCTTTCCGATTCGCACGCACGGACTTGCAGGAACAGGAGAATCCATGGCCTACTCTGATCTGACCACCATGCAGCTCGAATCGATCAAACGCGAGCTCGAAGCCGAGCATGCGGCTTTCGCCGCCGAAAAGCTGGCGCTCAACATGGCCAGAGGGAAGCCCTCCCCCGACCAACTCGCCCTCAGCATGCCCCTGCTCGACATCATCGGCTCAAGCGCCGACTTCCGCGCTGAAGACGGGACCGACTGCCGCAACTACGGAGTGTGCACCGGCATCCCCGAAGCACGCCGGCTCATGGGCGAGATGATGGAGCATGATCCCGAACAGGTCTTCGTTTTCGGAAATTCAAGCCTCAATATAATGTATGACCTCGTATGCCAAGGATATGTTCACGGATACCTGGGGCAGCGCCCCTGGAAAGACCTCGATCGCATCAAGTGGCTCTGCCCTGTTCCGGGATACGACAGGCATTTCGCCATCACGGAATCGTTCGGCATCGAAATGATCCCCATCGCCTGCACCGAGTCGGGCCCTGACATGGACGAGATCGAACAGCTGGTGAGCGCGGATTCCTCCATCAAGGGAATCTGGTGCGTCCCCCAATACTCCAATCCGGGCGGCATCACCTATTCGGACGAAACGGTCGAGCGACTTGCCAGCATGGAATGCGCAGCAGCAGACTTCAGGATCTTCTGGGATAACGCCTATTGCGTGCACCATATCGCCGACCACCACGCCCATGTCGCAGATATCGCGAAGCACTGCAACCGGGCAGGAAACCCGGATCGCTACTTCAAATTCGCAAGCACGAGCAAGATCACGTTCCCGGGCGCAGGCATCGCCGCCGTAGCCGCAAGCCCGGAGAATCTCAAGCAGATCGAACGGCGGATCGGAATCCAGACCGTGGGATATGACAAGCTCAACCAGCTCAGGCACGTCCGATTCCTCAAGGACCTTGCAGGAATCGAAGCCCATATGGCAAAGCACGCGGAAATCATCGCCCCTAAATTCAAGATCGTCGAAGATATGCTCGCAGAGGGCCTGAAAGACACCGGATGCGGCCGCTGGAGCTGCCCCGACGGTGGTTATTTCATCAGCTTCACAGGACCGGACGGCACAGCGAAGCGAACGGTGGAGCTGGCGAAATCCGCGGGCGTCACCATGACCAAAGCGGGAGCAACGTGGCCCCTCGGCATCGATCCGCATGACAGCAACATCCGCATCGCCCCTACCCTGCCGTCAGCCGACGAGCTTCGGATGGCGATGGAGGTCTTCATCTGCAGCGTCAAACTGGCCTCCATCGAAGCCATCCTCAACAGCCGCAATTGAAACCGCCTCATCACGAAAA
>CAUWJA010000255.1:0-2249 GCA_963558905.1 uncultured Eggerthellaceae bacterium | reverse complement strand
CTATTCGTAGGATAATCGAACACCCCGCAAGCCAATGCCCAGCACTTCGCTCCTTTCACGCAAATCTGAGTCCCGATATTCAACATGCTATTGTGATGAATGCTATTCAGTATTGTATTATGTATGGTATTCAGTACATTGCATACAAGTCAGGAAGGAGCAGCCATGGCCCCAGGCACCTCGGCCCTGCCCATCATCCGTCCCATCACGGATTTGAGGACGCAGCTCAACGACGTCTGTTCGCAAGCGTCTGAAACCCAGGAGCCGGTGGTTCTCACGAAAAACGGCGTGGCCTCATTCGTTCTCATGGATGCGCGCGCCTACGACGAGGCACAGCGGCACAGCCGCTACTTCCTGGCGCTTCGCGAGGCGGAGCTTGAAATGAAATACAGCCCGGAACCCCTGTCCGCCGAAGAATCGGATGCGAAAATGCATGAGATATTCCGCATGTGGGGCATCGATTATGCGTAAGCTGCAATGGCGGCCCCGCGCGCATCTGGACCGCGAATCGATAGCCCTGCACCTCGGCGTCGAAAGAGGCAACCCTCAAGCCGCGCTTAAGGTCATGCAATCCATCGACGAAGCGCTCGAGCTGGTGCTTTCATCCCCCGAAATAGGAAAACGATTCGCCATGGGAAACGACGGATCGCGCGAATACCGCCGGATCCGTGCCGGCAGCTACATCATCTTCTACGTCTTCGACAGCGAAACCGTCACGGTGTTTCGCGTGCTGCATCAACGGCAGAACATCGATACGTGCACGCTCGTCGACCTGTAGCGAACGCAGCGCCGCACCGCAGCAGCTATTCCATGGCGTCGAGTTCGGCATCCAGATCGGCGATGCGCCGTGAAGAAGAGCCTGACTTTCCGGGCAACCTTGCATTTCTCGCTTGATAAAGAAAGGTTGTAAGCATAACCTTTCTTTATCTGTATCTTAAAGAAAGGTTATCAGTGGGACGCTATCTGAGTCGATACTGGCAGCCCGACGGCCATGGCATGAACAAACGGGAACGCATGGGCGGCACATACCACCCCTATTCGCCCGATCGCCTCGCCGGATTCAAATTGGCCATCGAGCCCGCCTGCGCACGGGCAATCACCGAAGCCCAACTGTCCCTGCTCGAGCTGGACGTCAATGGAACCCTCACGGACACCGAACCGCTGGCGCGGCTGCTGCTGCGCGCAGAGGCGGTTTCATCATCTCGCATCGAAGGCCTGGAGATGCCCGCCTCCAAGCTGCTCGAATACTAAGAGCTTGACCGCCTCGGCGCAGACCACAGGCTTGACAGCACTGAAGCCCAGATTCTAGGGAACGTCCATGCGCTGATTGACGGCATTTCAGACATTGCGCATGCAGGTCGCCTCACGGAGGGCAGCATCTGCGACATCCATCGGGAGCTCATGCGCGGCACCAGGCTTGAACATATCGGCGGCATCATCAGGACCGAGCAGAATTGGATCGGCGGCAATCGCATGAATCCCGTCGGCGCCGCATTCGTTCCGCCGGAGCCCGAAGAAGTCCCCGGACTTCTTTCCGACTTGATCGAATTCGTGAACTCCTCCGAGCTTCCTCCGGTGGCGATAGCCGCCATTGCACATGCCCAGTTCGAAACCATCCATCCCTTCGCCGACGGCAACGGGCGCACGGGACGGGCTTTGATCCATGCCATCCTGCATGCCTCGATTACGCCGCGCGCAACCATCCCGCCCGTATCGCTGGCACTTGCCGCAGACAGGAACCGCTATATCCAGAATCTGAGCATCTACCGCACTGACGAAGAAGCCGACCGCCAGGCCGCCGTCAACGAATGGGTGGAGTACTTCGCCAACGCGCTCAGTGAATCCTGCAGACGGGCAATCGACTTCGAACAGAGCATTGAGGCCGTCAAGACCCGCTGGCGGGAAACGACCGGCTTCAGAAAGAACTCGGCGGGCGCGCAGCTCATCGATCTTCTGCCGGGAACACCCGTGATCAGCATCAGAACCGCCCAGGAGCTCACCGGCAAAAGCTACCCCGCCGCACGTCTTGCAGTGCTGGCCCTCGAAGAGGCGGGGATTTTGCACCAAAACGCGAAGAACCGCAAGAGCGGCATCTACGTAGCAGAAGACATCATGCGGGAATTCAATATCTACGAACGCGCTCTGGCCACCATCTCGGGCGATACCGCCATCGAGACGATATGAGCAGGACATAAAAACATTGAGAGCCCCTGCTGCATGCGAATCCGTGGATTAGGCCGACAATGTGA
>CAUWJA010000254.1:0-2255 GCA_963558905.1 uncultured Eggerthellaceae bacterium | reverse complement strand
CGCCTCGGCCGCTCGCAAGTTCACGCGCATCGGCTGCCACGCGCTCACGCAGATACCTGACCAGATAACGGTCCTTTTCAGCGGCGCTCTTGGGGCGGAACACGGAAAACGAGAGATTAGGCCGGTCGAAACCCGCCACCACCGTGTACGGATCAGCCAAACCGAGCGAGGAGGCGATATCACGGCGGACCAAGTCGGTTGCCGTCGCAGTCAGCGCGCATACAGGCGGCCGCACCGTTGCCGACGGCCCTTCCTGCTTCAATGCTGCAAGAAAGTCCGAGATGCGCTGGTAGCTGGGACGGAAGTCGTTGCCCCATTGGGAAATGCAATGCGCTTCATCTATGGCGACCAGCGAGACGCCCACCTTACGGCAGGCAGAGACGAATTTCGCGTCATCAAGCCGCTCGGGCGCCGCATACACGATTTTGAGAGCTCCGGCGGCAAGGTCGTCCATCACAGCTTCGCGCTGGACCGGCCCCAGCATGCTGTTCACATATGCCGCGGAAACCCCTGCTTCCACCAACGACTGAACCTGGTCCACCATCAGAGACACCAATGGCGAAACCACAACGGTCACACCCTGCAGGGACAGCGCTGGAATCTGATAGCACAGCGACTTGCCGGCAGACGTGGGCATGACGGCCAATACGTCACGTCCCGCCAGCACCGCTTCGATGATTTCGAGTTGGTGAGGGCGGAACGCGTCGTATCCGAAGGTGTTCTTGAGAATCGTTCGGGGGTCAGCGGCGGCTGGAATCAAAACGGATTACAGCTCGCCTTCGCATGCAGAGAACGCGGCTTCATCCACGACCATCGTGACGTCAGGATGGAACTGGAGGATGGAGGCAGGAACCTGAGGGGTTACGGGACCGTAGGCGACTTTGCGCACGATTTCAGCCTTATCCTCGCCGCTGACCACCATGAGGATGGAGCGGGCGTGCATGATGGTGCCGATGCCCATGGTATAAGCCTGGCGCGGCACTTCATCGACGGAGTCGAACAGACGGCTGTTGGCCTGAATGGTGCTTTCAGTCAGATCGACACAATTGGTCATTTGGGCGAAGGAGTCCGCAGGCTCATTGAAGCCGATATGGCCGTTGTGGCCCAGGCCCAGAAGCTGGAGATCGATGCCGCCGGCCAGCTCGATGGCATCTTCGTATTCAGCGCACGCGGCTTCGGCATCGGGGTTGGCGCCGTCAGGCACATGGGTGTTGTCAGGCAGAATGTTCACATGGCTGAACAGATGCTTGTTCATGAAATAGTGGTAGCTCTGAGGGTGGTCATGGGACAGACCGCGGTATTCGTCGAGGTTGTACGTGGCAACACGCGAGAAATCAAGGCCGGCCTGCTCATGCTGCTTGACCAGCTCAGCATACAGGCCCTCAGGGGTGGAACCTGTGGCAAGGCCCAGCGCGCAACCGGGTTTCTCGCGAACAAGCTCTTCGATGATTTGAGCGGCAACTTCGCTCATTTCTGCATAATCTTTGGCAACGATGATCTGCATGACGCTCCTTTCGTTAGGGCAGCACGGGATTCCGTGCCGCCTGCATCAGCGGGGCGCATTATAGCAGTTGTCAGCGGTCGTCGTGGACATGTATGGCAGGCTATCCATGCTTCACACAGAACCAGTGCGTTGTGGTAGGCTATCAAAACGCCGAATCCAGGCTTTCATACGCACCCGCTATCGACCCCGAATCGAGATACCTCCATGGCCACCTACATCGCCCATTACCAGTCTCCCGCCGGCGCGAACCCCGTTTCCGGTGTTTTCGAGTTCGAAAGCGAGCATCGCGCGAATTCCAAGCAGAACCTGCATGACGCCCGCATGAAAATGCTCACCGCATACGGACGCGAAGCGGTGACCTGGCTCATCGATTCAGTCGAATCGAAGAAAAGCGATGAGGTCCGCACCGACAACCAACTCGAGCTGGATTTCCGCGAGCCCACGCAGACGCGCGTGAAGCGCACGGTTCAGCGCGGATTCAAATAAGAGCCTTTTCGTTCGTGGGAACCTGAAAACGCGACCGGATCGGAGCAGGCGTCACGAAGATGCTGCGAATCCGGTATTTCGCGACTCACTGCTTGAATGAGACGTTTTTGCGCGTCTTGAACCGCTCATGAAGATAGTCCGTCGAAGCGACTTGGACCTTCGCCCGCTTGCAGGCCCAGAACGCCCGATGGATTTGCTCCTGAATAAAGAAAAAAGCGCACCAGACGGTGCGCTCCGATGTTCGAAACATCCGATGCGAGCGGAA
>CAUWJA010000253.1:0-2261 GCA_963558905.1 uncultured Eggerthellaceae bacterium | reverse complement strand
TGACCATCGGGGATGCCGAAGGGTTCGACAGGACGGCGTTTGCCCAGGTCGCGGATTTTTCTCCAAGGCGGCAACGGCGGTTCAGGTACACACAAGTAGGTGGATTTGACCCAAAGTGCCCGAATCCCGTACATGAGGCGTTGCGATGATTCGGGGTGGGGCGCCTTATGGAACGGAAAACGGCCGCCGTCGCCTACGCGGTGCCGGCCGGGCATTGCGCATCGAACTCCTTTTCCGCTCGGTTTCCCTCTAGATCTTCTGCGCCTTGCTGACCAGGAGCTTCAGCAGGCCGGCAACGCCGCGGCTGCGCGGGGTGTAGCGTTTGCCGTGCATGAACAGGCATTCCGCATGCATGCCCTCGAGGCCGGCGGGTTCGATTGCCAGCAGGTCTTGCCCGGTGGCGAAGAAATTCGCCTCGTAGCCCTCGCGCAGAAGGCCGATCTTCTCGCCGAGCATCTTGCCGCCGTTGACGGTGTAGGCGGCAAGCGCATCGTAGGCCGAAAGCGACTGCTCCTCCACGTAGAACTCGCGCATGCCGCGCATCTGCAGGAACGGGTCCACGGTTTGCACGGGCGAATCGCTGGACCCGCAGATCACCACGCCGGCTTCGGTGAGGTCGCGCAGGGGGATCTGCTGGGCAAGCATGTCCTCGTCCAGCATGCGGGCGTAGCCGTGCATGAAGCGTTTGTCCATCCAGGAGTATCCCGGCTGCACGGTGACCGAGGGCTTGAGTGCGCGGATGCGGGCCACGTCGTCTGCCGAAGGGAACTCGCAGTGGTCGATGCGGTAGCGCACGTGGCTGGGCATGTCGGCGGCGAGGTCCGCGGAAGAGGCGTCTGACCCCTCGGCGGCGCGCAGGTTGGCGTCGGCCTTTTCGAACGCGCGCACGAGTTGGCTGATGGCCGTTTCGCCGATGGCGTGTGCGGTCACGGCGAAACCGCGGCTGATCAGGCTGTCGACCTCGGCCTCGATGAATTCGTCCGTGAAATAGGTGGGAGCCTGTTTGCCGTTTGAGTACGGGCGGTCGAAGGCTGCGGTCAGCGAGCCTATCGCGCCGTCAAGCTCCCATTTCATGCAGCCGCCCACGCGCTTGCGGCGCATGCGGGGCAGCACGCGCGCAAGCTTCGTCTCGTCCATGTACTGGGGAAACAGCCGAACATCGATGGGGAAGCGCTGCGCCAGGAACGCCATCAGCTCCACCAGCGTGTCGCGTTCCGAGTCGTCGGTGCCGTCCATGGCGCACACGGTGCCTATGCCGAAATGCGCGCACGTGTCGCAGAAATCCGCAATGCCGTCACCCAGAAGGCGCGGGCCCACAGCTGAGCTCACCACGCCGGTGATGCGGCCGAGGTTCGCGTCGTGCGCGGGGCCGGCCAGAATGCCGTCCGGCGCTTCGTCAAGCAGGCCTATCTCCTCCAGCAGCTTCGTGGAGAACGATCCCGAATGCCCGTCGATGTTCATGACCCAACAGCGCCCGCCTCCGGTCCATTCGTCCAGTTCGAACCGGTTGGGCAGACGCCCTTCGTCCATGGTCAACGCAATGCAGTTGCTGCAGACCATCAGATCGCCGGGCTTGGTGCGGGCTGCATGCTCGCGGATCTTCGCCTCGATGCCCGCAAGATCGTGCGGTTCGATGCGGCCGTCTACCACGTCGCACAGCTGCACGCTGATGCCGGAAAGGGCCACGGTCTCAAGAAGGTGCAGGTGCGCGTCGATCAACGCGGGGAAGACATGGGTGCCGCCGAGGTCCACCGTTTCGGCCCCTTTGGCGCGCTCGTCGTCAGGCGTCATGTCGAAGCCGGCGATGATGCCGTCAACTACCAGCATGCTGCAGTGCGCGTCGTCGGCGTTTTCCATGGTGTGGAAGGTTGCGTTGGTGAACAGCGTTTTCATGGCGGTGCCTCGATTCGGGTCGAATGGTGCCGGCCGGCTTCGGCGGACGGCCGGTCTCCGTGTGCGTTCGGCGGGCTGCTAGATGCTGACCATGCTGCCGACGGCCATCAGGATGAAGGCCAAGAACACGACGATCTGCATGGGCGTGCTGGCCAGGGCGTCGGGCAGGAGCAGCTTGCCGTTTTCGCGGCGGCAGCGGCGGTAGGCTGCAGGCACCATGAATGCGATGCCCAGGGCGATGAGCCCGCCGGCGGTGCGCATGAGTTCAAGGAAGCTGCCCAGGTTGAGCAGAACCAGGATCAGCGAAGGCAGCGTGGCGATCAGCCAGCAGATGCGGCGGTTCCATTTCGTCTGTTCCTCGATGATGT
>CAUWJA010000252.1:0-2266 GCA_963558905.1 uncultured Eggerthellaceae bacterium | reverse complement strand
GAACGAGCTCGTCGGGGCGGTTCTCTCCGAAATCGCGGATGCCGGCATCGATTGCCTGCTGCACCGATCCAAGCCCTACGGTTTTGGAGACGCCGATCACCGTGACATCCGACAGGCTGCGGCCTGCAGCCTCACATGCGCAGGCGACCTGCTCGAGAACGGCTTCATACCTACTGCGAAGAGACATCGAACCACTCCCTCATCGATCATGCGTCGCATGGGACGAAGAACGCACGGCGAAAGCCCCATGCCTTCCGCACGTTCCACCGGAGCCCCGATACGAGAAAAACCTTTCCTGGCTGCACACCGTGCAGAAGCCGGCGTCGGCGATGCGCCTGGAATCGATGCCCGCCTCCCCCAGCTGCACCCGCATGGCGTGCCCGAGGTCGACGCGAACACCTTCGGAATCTTCGATCACCGTCGAATCGCCGAACAGAGCGGCGAATCTTTCGGGCAGATCGCCATCGACGCGGAAATGGCACGAGCGGATGTAGGGGCCGATGTAGACATTGAAAGCAGCGGGGTCGACACCGGACAGACGGGCGAGCGATTCCACCGAATGGACGGCTATGCGGTTGCAGACGCCACGCCACCCCGCATGGACCACCGCAAACGACCCATCGGGCGAAACGACGATCACAGGCATGCAATCGGCGAAGCAGAGCAGCGCCGCCACACCGTCGCAGGACACCACGACAGAATCAGCACCCTCGCGCGCGATCGCAATCGCGCGGTCCGCGTCTTCTTCGGAAGAGACCTCTACGATGCGGTCGCCGTGCACTTGCAGGGGATTCACCACCGAGGCGCCGCACGCATCGAAAGCAGATAGCAAACGCGCCCGATTGCCCGCCACGAGCTCCGGCTCATCCTGGACATGATCGCCCACGTTCAAGCAATCATACGGCGGCGCGCTCAACCCGCCCGTGCGCTCCGTAAACGCGATGCGCACACCGCATGCCGCAAGCAGATCTTCATCGGTCAGCGCATCAATGGACGCAAAACGACCCTCGACAAGCCGAGGGTACGGCAATTCGAGGGTCGGTGCATAACCCATGGTTTTCCCGCCGTTCAACCGACGCCCGTCAGCGGCGGCGGAGGAATTCGGGAATGTATTCTTCGTCAGCGACGCGCGTAGGCGCAGGCTCGGAGGCAGACGATGCTCCGAACGATGAGGGCGTGCCATACGCCCCGACCAAAGAGGCCGCAGGAGAAGCCGCGTGGCTGGTATTCGCAGAAAGCGTTTCGCGCATGGGCATGCTGGCAGCGGCGGCGTAAAGATCATTGCGGGCCGTTCCGAAGTCCATGGCGGCTTGCGTGTTGCGCGTGAATCCGGTTGCGATGACCGTGATGCGGACCTGGTCGCCCAGAGTCTCGTCGATGATCTGGCCGTAGATGATGTTGGCGTTCTCATCCACGACGGACTCCATGGTACGGGCCGCAGCATCGACTTCCGCAAGCGTGAGATCGGGGCCGCCGGCGATGGAGAACAGAACACGGCTGGCGCCATTGATGGAGGACTCGAGCAGCTTGGAGCTGATGGCCTGCATGGCAGCATCGAGAGCACGGTTCTCGCCCGACCCGACGCCGATGCCCATCATAGCCGTACCGGCATCCTTCATGACCGTGCGGATATCGGCGAAGTCAAGGTTGATCAGGCCGGGAATGGTGATGAGGTCGGTAACGCCCTGGATACCCTGACGAAGCGTATCGTCGGCGATGCGGAACGCATCGAGCATGGACGTCTTCTTCTCGACGATCTCAAGGAGTCGATCATTGGGGATGACGATGAGCGTATCGACCTTCTGGGAAAGAAGGTCGCAGCCCTGCTCGGCCTGATTGCGACGCAAACGTCCCTCGAAGCCGAAAGGCTTGGTGACGATGCCCACCGTGAGCGCACCGATTTCTTCACGGGCGATTTCGGCGACGACGGGAGCAGCGCCGGTACCGGTTCCGCCGCCTTCGCCTGCCGTGACGAAAACCATGTCGGCTTCTGCAAGCGCATCGCGGATTTCGGAACGGGACTCCTCAGCCGCCTGGCAGCCGATCTCGGGATTAGCGCCGGCACCCAAGCCGCGGGTCAGCTCTTCGCCGATATGGATGGTCTTGTCCGCATCGGACATGAGAAGTGCTTGCTTGTCGGTATTGATGGCGATGAATTCGACACCGCGGATGCCCGCTTCAACCATGCGGTTGACTGCGTTCGTTCCGCCACCGCCGACACCTACGACCTTGATGACGGCCAGGTGCTCAGAACCAATAGTTTTAG
>CAUWJA010000251.1:0-2269 GCA_963558905.1 uncultured Eggerthellaceae bacterium | reverse complement strand
AATTTTTATGTCCTGCTCATATCGTCTCATGCCCTGCAAACCCGGCGCCGAGCGCTGTCCCATTATTCTTGACATAGTAGAACTAATCCTAGGAAATATGCTTCAATCCTAGGATGGATGATGCTAGTATGCGGATTACGGAATTGATCGATTTCCATTAGAGGAGGCATGGCCTGAGGGCGGGGACGTTTCTTGGGCCATGATGGAGGGGAGGGTTGTCGGTGATTCCGCACGGCCATGCGGATGCCGGCATCCTCCGATCGATAGGAGGAGAATATGGGCAACACCGAGCTGACCCGACGGTCGTTTCTGGCGACCACGGCTCTCGCTGCGGGTGCCATGGCCGCTTCCGGCCTGGCTGGCTGCAAGAGCGTAGACACCTCGGGCGATGCTGCCGGCGAAGTCCAAGGGACCGAAGAGCAGACGTTTATTTCGACCTGCCATGGCAACTGCGGCGGCCGCTGCGCCCTGCAGGCCACCGTGCGCGAGGGCAAGATCGTTCGAACACTTCCCATGCAGTTCCCTAAAGAGAACGAGGGTCTGCGTGTCGGCTGCGTGAAGGGTGTTTCCAACCCGCTTCGCATTTACGGCGAGAGCCGTCTTCTGCATCCCATGAAACGCGTCGGCGAACGCGGCAGCGGCGAATGGGAGCAGATTTCTTGGGATGAAGCCATCGAGCTTTTCGCCAATCAGCTTAAGACCAGCATGGAAACCTACGGCGGCGAATCCAACATGTGGCAGGGCGGTGCCGGCAACATGAACGGCAAGCTTAACGGCACGCCTACAGGCATCATCAACAGCGTCATGGGACCCGACGGCACCATCACTCCGCTTCCGGCATTCACTGCTGGTTTTGCCAATTCCCGATTGATTCAGAAGACGGGCGGTACCGTTCTGTCTGTCGGCCATGACATGGCTGGTATCGTGTTCAATTTCGTCCATCTGTCCACTCCGCAAAGTGCCGTAGAGGACTTGGCGAATGCAAAGACCATCGTATCTTGGGGATCGAATCCTGCAGAAGCATCCTTCTGCCGTGCAGCATGGAATTGGATCTGCAAGGGTCGTGAGAACGGGGCCAAGCTCATCACCATCGATCCTTTGTTTACGAGCACTGCCGCGCATTCGGATGAGTGGATCCCTGTGCGCACCGGCACCGACGCAGCCCTCATGTGCGGCATGATCCATTACATAGTCGACAACGACCTGGCGAATTGGGACTACCTCAAGAACAAGTCCGTCGCCCCGTTCCTCATCGATGAGAAGGGCACCTATCTGCGTCTCTCCGCTTTGGGTAAGGCGGAGGCCGGCTCGGATGCCGATGTGCCCGTAGTCTGGGACGAAGACGCCCAGGCCTTTGTGGCCCATACCGAGGCGAAAAACCCCGCCATCCACGGCGCTTTCGATGCCGAGGGTGTCAGCGTGCGCACCGTGTTCGATGCGGCTATGGAGAATATCGCACCGTTTACGGTCGAATTTGCAGCCGAAGAATGCGGGATTCCGGCCGAGCAGATCGAGAATCTTGCCCGTACGTGCGCAACCGAAGGACCGACCAGCTACTACATCAACTACGGTCTCGAGCATACGTATGAGTCTTGGCGCATTTATTTCCTCATCGGGCTCCTGGTTTCTTTGACCGGAAGCGCGGGCATCCCCGGCGGATCCTATGTGGGTTCCATCAATCTGGGCCACGAGAGCGCCACAATGTTCAAGAAGCCCATCACGTTCAACGAAGAGGCCCTGACGCTTGCCGATGCAGTGCCTGGCAACCATTTCACCGGTGACTGGATCGTTCAAATCGCGGAGACCGGCAAGTGGGCTGGTAAAGATTTCCATATGGGAACCTTGGTGAACATGTGCGCCAATCCTCTGGACAACTTCTCAGGCTCTTCCGCCATGCTGAAGGCGTACGACAAGATCGATTACATCGTCACCATCGATACCATCATGACTACTACCGCCCATTACTCCGACCTGGTACTTCCGTGCTGCATGTCTTGGGAGACGAATGAGTACATCGACGGCGGCATCTTCGAGCAGAAGGCCATCGAGCCGGTGGGTGACGCCAAGTCCGACTTCGATATCATCAAGGCCTTTGCCGTGAAGATGGGCTATGAGGATCTGATTGTAGGCGAGGGCACCGACTACCTGCGTGCTTACCTTGATACGCCCGAGAACATCGAAGCCGGTGTTGGGTTCGATGCACTTTCCGAAAACGGAGTCGTGTTGAGCGATTACAAGATGGATGCCCATGTTACGCCTGAGTACAACC
>CAUWJA010000250.1:0-2291 GCA_963558905.1 uncultured Eggerthellaceae bacterium | reverse complement strand
CACTACGAATTTCTGCATTATTCTTTGAGGAGCCGGACTCAGTGATGAATCGTCAACCGAATTAATAGGAATAAGATTTACATGACACAGCATTCCAGCGCAGAAATCACGCAACGCATCAAGATGCTCATCGTCATCGTTGACACCTTCAATCATGATATATTCCAACGTGACTCGTCTTTTTGTCGATAGCGTATAATCGACCAATGCATTCTGCAGTTTTTCGAGCGACTGGTTTGCAACCCTGGGCATCAATTCATTTCTGGTCTTTTGGATAGCCGAATGCAGAGAAACCGCCAACGTAAATTGCTCAGGCTCTTTCGACCAATCTTCTATACCATCGATCAGACCGCATGTTGAGACCGTAATGTGCCTTGCACCAATACCCAGTGCAGCTTGATCATTCATTATTCGCAGCGCGGAAAGTACATTTTCGTAATTCAGGAATGGCTCGCCTTGCCCCATCGCAACCACATTGCTCACCCGCATTCCCATGTCACGTTCAGCGAGAACAATCTGATCTATCATTTCCCCTGGAAGAAGATTGCGAATAAAACCTTCTTTGCCTGTTGCGCAGAATGAACATTGCATAGGACAGCCGATTTGGGTGGAGAAGCAAACAGTCAATCTACCATCTGAAGGTATTGCCACCATTTCAGTAGTGTTGTCATCATGGAAACGCACTATGTACTTTCTGGTTCCATCTCTTGAAACACGACGCTCTACTATTTCCGCACAATAGAGCGGGGCATTGGTTTTTAAATCATTCCTAAGTTTCGCCGGAAGATTGGTCATCTCATCATAGTCAGACACGTGTTTGCAGTATATCCAATCATATAATTGTTTCACGCGAAACATCGGTTGTCCAAGATTGCATATCACCTGTTCAAGACCTTGTTTCGAATATGCTTTTATAGGAATTCCCATTTCGTATTCATTCATAGTTCTTCCCTCGCTATAACTCAATAGACCATTATTCTCTGCGAATTCAAAGAAAGCGGCATCGCAAGACACCGCTTCCTCACATTCAATCAGCATTCACTATGCCGTGTTTAGAGTACCCTGGAACACCTATCCCAAATCTATGCATTGATCAAATCGAACAATCGCTGAAGATCCTCTTCATCCTTGAACTCAATCTCGATTTTATTCTTGCCATTCACATTTTTAATCCGAACTTTTGTATCCAAGCTTTCACTCAAATTTTTGGCCGCAACTTTAAATGATTTCGGCAAAGGTGGTTTCTTTTCTTGAGCTGGCGTTTTCGGCTTTCCGGCCAATAGACGGGCAATGGCCTCAGCTTCGCGAACCGTCAACTTCTATCGGTCAGTTTCTTTCTACCCTCAGCAGTAGGGATGGAGAGAATCGCGCGAGCATGTCCTGCAGTAATTTTCTCTTCATATAGAAGCTGTTGGGCTTCTTCAGGAAGCTCCAGAAGTCGAAGAGCATTCGCAATCGTAGAACGTCCTTTTGAAACTGCGGAAGCTACTTCTGATTGAGTCTTTCCTCCTCGTTCCATCATGCGCTTGTACCCATAAGCTTCTTCTATTGGATTCAAATCGCTTCGCTGAAGGTTCTCAATCAACGCAAGCTCAAGAACCTTGAGATCATCGGCTTCCTTCACCCGAACAGGAACATTTACCAAACCCAGAGATTTGCAAGCCTGCCATCGTCTTTCACCGGCGATAATCTGATAACCATCACCCATTTCTCTAACCAAGATAGGTTGCAACAAACCATCTTTTTCAATCGAAGCAGCAAGCTCTTCAATCTCTTCAGGTTTGAAATTCGTACGAGGCTGATCTGGATTGGGTTTTATCAAATGTAGCGGCACTTCATCTAGTATTTTCTTTTCTTCAACATGGTCAATTTCATTGAAGGAAGCAGTGTCACCAACAGTTGAAGGTAGAGGATTGACCGCATTCGATGTTACGACAGCAGGATCACGGGGTTTTACCTCCTTAATCCTCACTCCATCATCCTCTTCGATATATTCTTTATTTGCGACGACATTTTTCACTGGAGTCATTCCGGATGGAATTTCACTCTTCACTTCCTGAACAGAATTCACAGCAACTTCGGATTTAGTATCTGTCTTTTCGGCTCCAACAATGGATTGAGAAGCTGTATTCCTATGTATAGGCTGTTGATCCTGTTGAATTGTTTCGCGCTCATCTTGTGCAAGATCTTCTTCGCGAATCACCTGGCGCTCAACTTTTTTCACAGGTGCAACTGGCTGCACGGATGGTTTTGTCGCCGAAGGCTCCTGTTTCAGTTGCCTAATCTCCTGT
>CAUWJA010000249.1:0-2308 GCA_963558905.1 uncultured Eggerthellaceae bacterium | reverse complement strand
ATGTGATCCAGGTCATTAACGGTCGCGAAGACGTAATGCGCGAGCGCATCGAGCGCGTGGTGCCTGCGGGCGCTATGCAGGAGCTCTTCTATCCCCAATATCAAACCGAGATCAAGGTACGCGGCGAATGGGTCAATACGACCAAACCGTTGTTTCCCGGCTATCTCATCTGCGATACGGCAGATCCCCGCACCGTGCAACAGTATCTACGGCGCATGGACGACTTTGCCCGAGTGCTTTCCCAGGACGGTCAATTTGTGCCGCTGGCAAAAGAAGAGGTCCAGCTTATTGGCGGCTTTACGCATAAGGGAGACCGCGTAGTGCCCATGAGCGAGGCCCTAAAAGACGGCGACCAGGTTGTAGTGACGGCAGGTCCGTTGCTGGGCCACGAGGGCCTCATCAAAAACATTAACAGACGCAAGAGCACTGCTTATTTGGAGCTCGATTTGTGCGGCCGACGCGTAACCACTCGCGTCGGCCTTGCCGTGCTTTCGGCCGAGCAGCGCGTCATGCGCAACCTTAAAAAGGCGATCGTCTAGTTGCAGGCGATCGCTACACAGAACAGGGAGGATCCCCGACCCGGGACGAAGTCTTGGAAGAAAACGTGTCGGATAAAACTCAATTTGCAACGGATGCGCCCGTGGGGGCCGCACTGATTGCTCAGGCCATGGACCGACGTGAGGGTGCTGGCCGCTACAAGGCCATGCAATCCGTCATGGACTGGGATCGCTCGCGCCTGGCCTACCGGGCCGTCAAGCGCACATTCGACATCGCGTTTAGCGGCTGCGTGCTGGCCGTCATCGCCGTACCCAGCCTTGTGCTTGCCGCGGCCATTCGCCTTGAGAGCGAGGGCAACCCCTTCTACAGCCAGATCCGCGTGGGCCAGACCCACCGCGATGGCAGCCTGTCCACCTTCCGCATGTGGAAGTTCCGCAGCATGTATAAGGACGCCGACGAGCGCCTCGCCGAGCTCAAGGGGCAGAACGAGATCGCCGGCGCCATGTTCAAGATGAAAGAGGATCCACGCGTCACCAAGATCGGCAAGTTCATCCGCAAGCACTCCATCGACGAGTTCCCGCAGTTCCTCAACGTGTTCCTGGGCCAGATGTCCGTCGTCGGCCCGCGCCCGCCGCTTCCCAACGAGGTGGCCGAGTACACCGAGTACGACCTGCAGCGCCTTGCCGTGAAGCCCGGCATCACCGGCTGGTGGCAGGTGACGGAGCGCAACTCGACCGGGTTCGATGGCATGGTCCGCCGCGATCTCGAGTACATCGCCAGCCGGGGCATTTTCACCGACCTCAAGATTGTAATCCTCACGGTTATTGAGGTCATCACCGGTAAGGGTGCGTGCTAATGCTCGGGGACTATTCGAAATACTCTGAGTTGAATCGCGTTCCCGTGATCGATGTTCCGATCACGGGAACAAACATGTCAGATTGCATCAATTTTCTAGCTGAACATATCGATGAACTCCATGGCGAGTACATTTGCGTCTCAAATGCCCATACGTCTGTTTTGGCTCATGATGACCCCTCATATTGGGATTGCCAGGCGGAATCAGTCATGTCCGTTCCCGACGGCAAGCCCTTATCAGTTGTAGGCCGTAAGTCATTTGAATCGATGGACCGCGTTACCGGTCCGGATTTGATGCGCGAGATTTTCGAGATTTCTAGTCAATACGGGTGGAGTCATTATTTCTACGGAAACGAGCAAAAGAATCTTGATGCCCTTAAAGAATCACTCAATAGGGATTTCCCCGGTTTGAAAATTGCGGGAATGGAGCCATCCGTTTTCCGTCCTTTATCGGACAAGGAAAAGCACGAGCTTTCAAATCGCATCGCCAACTCAGGAGCTGACTTTGCATGGATTGCTCTTGGCGCGCCCCGCCAAGAAGTTCTCATGCATGAGCTTAAGGGCGGACCCCAGCCGTTAATGATCGGCGTGGGGGGAGCTTTTAATGTCCTCGCCGGCGTGGTTCCGGAGGCACCGATATGGATGCAAAACCTGAGTCTTGAGTGGCTATATCGACTTATTCAGGAGCCGAAGCGGCTCTTCAAACGTTATCTCGTTACAAATACCAAATTTCTTTTTTATCAATTTACTGGCGCCAAGCGCAAGGAAGGCAAGTAAATGAATCCTACGACTGCATTCAAAGACAAGACCCTCATGATCACGGGCGGCACAGGATCGTTCGGCAACACCGTGCTCAAGCACTTCATGAACACCGACCTGGCCGAGATCCGCATCTTCTCGCGCGACGAGAAGAAGCAGGACGACATGCGCCACCGCCTGCAGGAGAAGTCGCCCG
>CAUWJA010000248.1:0-2320 GCA_963558905.1 uncultured Eggerthellaceae bacterium | reverse complement strand
GATTTCCTCGTCGGTGAGCAATGCTCGGGTCTGCGGAAGGCCGATGACTTCGAAGACCTGCTTGTCGTGGGCGATATGGCCTGCGAAGCTGCCGATCAATGCGATTTTCCTGTCCCTGACAGCGGCGATGAGCTGTTGGCTGTCATCCCAATGGTCGATGATGTCGCGGGTGACGCAGCGGCGCCATACGGCATCGATGGGGGCATTGTCGCGCCCGAGATATGCCTTGCGGCCGATCAAGCGGGATCCGTCGTATTCAAGCTCGCGTACGTCGTAGATGGAGAAATCGAAACCGCGATCGGCGAAAAGCCGGGCGTAGATCTTGAATTCTTCCGTGACGGAGTTTTCAAGGAAGTCGACAATGGCGATATGCGGATTGTCCACTTTGAAGGTGTAGGTGGAGTAGATGTCCAAAAATTCATCCACCCAGCCCTCGAATAGGGAATCGGTGCAGGTTTTGACATCGTGATGCGCCCGGAAGGCTTTCATGGGGGCGCTGTCCATGATGCTCAGGCCGGCTTCGCGGTCCTCGTTCATCCCGGAGGAGCCATCGGCGTTGAATTCGCAGAATGTCGCTTCACCGGTTTCCTCATCAAGGAACAGATCGATGCGTGCGCACGGCAGGAGGGAATCGTAGTCGCGGGGCAGCAGAATCAACTCTTCGAGACGCGGGTCCAGATTGAAGAGCTTTCGGTACTCCGGATTATCCAGATATTCTTTCATGATCTTCGTCAGGACGCTGTAGGTGATGCGTGCGATGTACGAGAAGCGCCCATAGGTTGAATGGCCGAAGAGCCGGGGGATATACGAGGTGTATACCGGTTTTCCTGCGAAAACAGCCGTTGAGCCTTTGATGTAGCTCCAGGCGGCCTTCCGCCCCAGCGCATCGCCGTCAAGCGAGACGATGGCACTCAGGTATTCAGCATCATAGGTGCGGTTATCCGTCAGGGGATAATGTGATTGGGTAGGCATGCGTTTTGCTTTCATGATCGACGTCGGTTGCTTCAGGGCCTGCGGCTGCGTGCGTACTGCGCGCAAGCGGCCACGAAGGAATTGGCGATGGCGCGTGAGCTCTCGTTGGCCCTGTTTGATTCAGGGTGCCATTGTACCCCGAGGAAATAGCTAGATGATGGCCTGCACAGGGCTTCCACCAATCCGTCTTCGGAAAACGCACAGGCGACACAACCGGCTCCAAGCTCCTCGATGCATTGGTGATGCAGGCTGTTGACGCGGATCCGACGTCGACCGATAACCTCTGAAAGCCGTGACTTTTCAACAACGTCGACGGCGTGGCTGGCCAGCGAGGCATCGGCATGCTGCCAATGGTCAAGCGAGCCCGGAATGCATGATGGGATGTCCTGGACCAGAGTTCCTCCGTATGCGACGTTTGCCATCTGCATTCCGCGGCATATGCCGAGAAACGGCATATCCAGACGTTCGGCGGCGATGATGAGGTCGCGTTCCGCGCGATCCCGTTCGGGATCGAACCTCATCGCATCGCGGCCATGGGAGGCGAGCGGCGTGCAGCCGTATGTCCTCGGGTCGATATCGTCTCCTCCGGGAATGAGCAGACCGTCGAAGCGGATGAGCACCTCTTGCAATGAGGCGGCATCGTATGCTGCGGGAATGATGCTCGGCAGACCCCCTGCCTCTTCCACCATTTCGACGTATTCGCGCCTCAAGCTGAAGCGCTCTGGTTCAGATTCGAACTGCGTTGAGATTGCAATATGCGGCTTGCCTGGCATCGACGCCTCCTTCGCTGAATCCCAGCTCATTGCTTGTCTGACCGAGTTCGGTCACTTTCATCTGGATGTATGCAAGGGAGATCATCTCGATTTCCCGGGAGATGCGCTCGAAGGGTCGATCGGGCTCGTTTGCAAGGGCGTGGCGGTACGCTCCTACGACGCCTCCGAGGAAAAACGCCGCAGCCAATGCGATCTGCTCCGAATCGTTGCGGTCTTTGGCGTGGGGGCTTTCCATGACCATCTTCATGAGCACGTTGCGCGTTGCTTCGAGTACGGCGTCGGACGATAGGTTCTTCAAAAGGGGGCTGTTGTCGACGAGCACACTATGGAACGCATGGTTGATCCTCGTGAGGAAATTCAGCAACGATTCGTCGTCTGCCGATGACTCGCCATGCTGCTTCTCCATCATACCGTTGATTTTCCAGGCCATCACGTCTTCGAGGAGCTGGGCGATGGAGGCGTAATGGAGGTAGAACGTCTTCCGGTCGATGTTCGCCACGCGTGCCAGCGAGCTGATGGTGATTTTGTCGTAGGGCGTTGTTGCAACCAGCCTCATAAATGCATCAAGGATCGCT
>CAUWJA010000247.1:0-2330 GCA_963558905.1 uncultured Eggerthellaceae bacterium | reverse complement strand
GGCGGCGACGGAGGCGACGGCATTGAGCACGGAACCGCCGATGACCAAGGGATTCAAGACGGCCAGGGCCTCATCTTCGCCCTTGAAAGCGCAGATGGCTGCGATGGTGGCCGGGCCCAGGATGCAGGCAGCACCCACCAGGGACAGGATCCACACGATGTTGTTCCATGCGGGACGCGCTTCCATCATGTAGGAATGGCCGGTGACGACCACCATGACCACGCTTGCGGCAATGGCCAGACCGGCGACCCATGCGGGCACCTTGCCGTCGTTGCGCTTGATCATGACCAGATAGATCAATGCGATGACGGCGATGACCACGATGGCGATGAACTCCTGGGTGATGCCGGAGGTCAAATGGCCGAAGCCGTTGAAGATGCGCTCCCAATGCTGCAGGTGGGTGAACACGGCCACACCGCCCACGATGAGCAGGATGGCGGAGGTTATCCAGCTGATGAGCTGGATCTTGTCACCCTTGCCGCGCAAGGCAAGATACGCCTGCGTGGAGAACGCGCCCGCACACCACGCGATGAAGGAGGTGAACAGGATCAAAGACCACTGGAGTTCCATTATTCCTCCCCCTTCCATTCACGTCCGCGCAGAACGTAGACGAAGTTCGGATCGTTGCCCGCGTTGGGCAGATGATGCACATCGGTATCCGGGTTGTACTCCTCGGCCATCTCGCCGAAGGTGATGCGGTTGCCGGTGAACAGCTGGTCATAGCTGAAATCGCCGTTCTCGCGGTCGGCCTGGTAGGCGTTGCGCGGAGCCTCGAAGGAATCGATGCCCTTCTCCAAATCGCCGAAGAAACGGGCGCGGCCGCCGCACTGGGCCACGCACTGGGGCAGGCCGCCCTGGGCCGTCAGCTGCTCGCACAAGGTGCACTTCTCGACGACGCGCTGCTCCTCGTTGAGGTAGCGGACGCCGTACGGGCAGGCCATGGCGCAGAACTGGCAGCCGATGCACTTGGACTTGTCGATCTGCACGGTGCCGTCCTCAAGCTTGTGGGACGCGCCCGTGGGGCATACCTCGACGCACTTGGGATTCTCGCAGTGCTGGCACTGGACGCACAGGTAGTACATGTCGACATCGTTGGGGGTCTGGTAATCGGCGCGCTTGTAGGGGCCGATGCGCAGCATCTTGTTCCAGTAGTTGCCGATGGGCACATCGTTGATGGCCTTGCATGCGACCATGCAGGACATGCAGCCGACGCAGCGGTTGAGGTCGGTCAGAATCGCGTACTTCGCCATGGTTTACGCCTCCTTCCTGATGTCGTAATCGGGCAGCCATTCCTTCAGGCGCGGGTCGGTGCAGTCGTGGATGATCTCGGTGCCATCCTCGGTCGCGCACGGGATGGGATTGCCGTAGGGGCTGTTCTCGGGAGTGGCCTTGTAGATCTTGCAGCGCACGCCGCGCATATGGGTGGATGCGATGAACTTATCGGCACCCATGGGATCCCACAGGCATTCGGCGTTGACCAAATCGAAGCCATGGGTCGGCGCAGGAAGCTCGGGGAACCACCAGCCGTGTTCGGCGTTCGCCCAACCGGGGGCGATGCCTTCGTAGATATCGACGCATTCGCGGATCTTGCTGCAGTACTGCTTGCCCAGATCGGAATGGGGCTCGACTTCGATCCATGCCCAGTCGCCCTGCTTGAGGCCCAAAGCCTCGGCGTCGACAGGATTGAGCTCCAGGCGCGGAACCGGCCACAGCTCGCGGCACCAGGGAAGCTGACGGTGCTCGGAGTGGAAGTAGACCGGGATACGGCGGCCGGTGGTCAGGATGATCGGGTACTCCTCCTTGGAGGTCTCGGTCTCCCAAGCGCCGCCGGGCGCGCTTACGCAGGGCTCGAAGTTCGGCATGATCTCTTTCATGACGTCGAACTTGCCCGGCTCGAACTCGTTGGCCTTGTCCAGGCAGTAGGTCTCGAACATGATCGACCAGATCTCGATGAGGCCGGACGGGGTCGGGCAGCCGAAGTTGTTCTTGGGCTGGCCATTCTCATCCACGCTCCAGGGAGCAGCCGTGCAGGCGTCTTTGCCCATGCGCATCCAGCCGGTCTCGAAGCGGCGGTAGGTGCCCCAGCGGTCGGGCTCGAGGACTTTGGCGTTGAACCAGCCGTGCTCCTGGAAGTCATCGACGAAGTCCTGCATGTGCTGCCACTTGCAGCCGGGATAACGAGTGGAGAAACCGTCGACTTCGTTGTGGGCGCGGAACCAATCTTCCATGCGGTCATCGGAATCGTATGCGCCGGGTGCGTCACCTGCGATGTTGGTCCAGGTGCCGTTGGGGTTGCCCTGCTTCTCCAGCGCCTCGAAGATCAGACGGTT
>CAUWJA010000246.1:0-2364 GCA_963558905.1 uncultured Eggerthellaceae bacterium | reverse complement strand
TCCGCCCTAGACCAGAATACCTGCCTGCTCGAAGTCAAATATCATACGGCATCGCCATTTAGTCTATCTCGCTTAGACTCCAAACGGCGCTTCCCCTGGGACCTTCAGACTTTATGCGCTTATCCTTCCTGAGTTCCTGGAGAAGGTAGCTCACGTGCTTTCTCTTTTGGTCCTCACCCATCCCGTCGGGGAGCGCATGATCGATTGCGGATACTATTTCCGCCCGCGTGCAAGGCCGAGTCCTGAGCAACTTGACGATCAGCTCTTTGCAGATGCTCGTATCCAAGCCTTTCTGCCTGACATATTCCCCATGAGCTCCAATAATGCCCGCAACCTTTGAGGACACGATGAGATTCGGATATCTCCCTTCGATCAATCCACGCTTCCTTAGCATTTTCGCCTGATCCTTGCTGATGGGCTTCCCCTTCTGCACGAGGTCGAGAAGGAACACAGTACCGAGATCCATACTCGGCTCCGCCGCCAACAATTGCGTGTACGCTTCATTCAATACCTTGCCGTAGATGGTAACGCTTACCCTGTTGGGATCCGAAAGATCGTAGGTCGGAAGAGGGAGCATCCGTCCTTTCTGGATTTCGTAGACATTTCGTATGCCGATAGCGTTCTGGTCGATCATACTGGTCTTCGCCATCGCGTCGGACAGAAGCCTGTTTCGGTAGTAAGGAGGTCTGTAGCCGGGTTCTATGGCCTTCTCGATACTCCCGGGTATGAACGACCCTTCGTTGATGAACACTATCCGGTCTCCATATTCGAGCACGTTGATCTTGCCGGTGCGTCGATAATCCTGATGGGCTATGGCATTGTGCAGTAGCTCTCTGATGACTTCAGGTTCGTACTTGTTCGCAAGCGTCGGGAACAAGGTGGCGTCGCTGTTGAAGTAGCGGTAGCGCTCATTTCTTATCTTACCCAGGACTTTGTCCGCCTGGAGGATGAAAGGCGGATCGAAGTGCTCGTATGCCTCAGGCATGCCGTCAGAGGCATAGAGGGTCCAGGTAATCCTCGGCGCCGATTCGCTGAGGAACGCGGTTGATTCGGGTCTGCCTAAAAGGACTAGCGCGGCGTTGGTCACCTTTCCATGGATGATGAACCCCATCTTGCGCAGCATCTCTTCTTGCGAGAGGCGCTCAATCGCCGACTGGCTCGCCGCGTGTTTCTCGACGAACTTGGCACAGGCGAACTCCACGGCTTCAGGATCAAGGTCGTCGACGTTCGCCTCGAAGGATATCTGCTTGGACCAGTCTGGGCGGGACTGACCCCATATGGCTTCCAATTTGAACCTTGGCATCTCTTTGAGTGACTCGTTCTCGCGCGACCAAGGGACGCCTTTCCACGTAGTGGGCGTCGCGAATTCGCATGGTGGAATTTGAAACGCAATGATTCTCATCCCGTCGAGATCAAACTCGTAAATCTCCTCAAATGTCATTCCGGCGTTGAGATGCTGAGCGACTTCTTGCTTGAGTTTTCTCAACCCGACGCTAGGACGTGACCTCTTTCCGGTAGGCAGTACCACACACCTCTCGCTTGTTCGTTACTCCAAAAAGGAGCCACCCGCACTCAGCGTTCCTCAGGTTCGCCTCGTTGCTAAGGGCGGAAAAGTATCTTCCGATACCATCGAAGTCGTAGTTTTGCTTGGCCTCCTTGTATTCGACCACTTCGGTCTCGACATCGGCAAGCAAAGCCATGGCCAAGGAGGGCATTTCATCGATAGATCTAATCATGTCGCCTCCATAGACTAGAACATAGACTAATTCTCATTCATTTTAGTCTATCGTTTACTCACCGCCAATCGTTAACCCGCAAAGCCTATCGCTGCCAGTAAGCTCGAGCCGATCCGGAAAGGAGCGGGCTCCCACCACCACATCCCTTAGACCGCCTCGTTGTCGGGAGGGGCGGCCACGGATCCCCGTCTGGGCTTCAGCGTCCCAATTACTCATGCTCGCCAAGTTGCTGCATGATGAAATCAACAATGCACCTCTTATCGTGCTTTACGGAATCGAATGCAGTAGCAAAGAACCTTTCATATTGGTCATAGGGATATCTCAACACACCTGATTCAACCTGAACGATGAAATTCGTCAATTCATCCATCTCTGATAAGCACAGTTCTGGGCAAAACTCGCCAGGATTCTCATTCAGCCCTGGCGTTTGCGCGTACCCCTGTAAATCGGGGACAAAGAAAGCACACGACGCAAAACCCCGTCCCATGCGCAACTGCGCCGGGACGGGGTCCGACCAAGACCCGCTATTCTGATTTCAGATCAGTCCATCGCGCAACCGGCTCCGAAGAGCAGGGCGCGCTCGTCTTCGGGAAGTGCAGCACGTGCCTGATCGCGCAGATTGTTCACG
>CAUWJA010000245.1:0-2365 GCA_963558905.1 uncultured Eggerthellaceae bacterium | reverse complement strand
TTCGACGCTATCGGACATGGTTTACGCTCCGAATACGGTTGATAGGGTGGAATCGATGCGGGCAAGCATGTCTGCTCTGTCCATCAGTTCGATGCTTTCGAACAGCGGGGGAGACACCATATTGCCGCAGATTGCGACCCGCAAAGGCTGGAACATGTTCTTCGGTTTGATTTCCATGGGTTCGCATAGTGCACGGCAGGCATCCTGCAACGCTTCGAATTGCCATTCGATCGATTCGTCGGCAAGTACCGATCTGCAGGCGCGGAGAGCTTCGTCGGCTCGCGATCCTTCTTTGAGCAGGACCTTCTTCACGCTCTTCTCGTTGAGCGCCACATTCGGGCCCCAGAACAGATACGCGAGCTTTTCCTCTGCATCGCTCAGGCGCGTCTCGCGCTCAGCGATGAGGGGGTAGAGCGCGGCGTAGAATTCGGGACGCGCTTCGATGTCGGCCATGGCGGCATCGATGTCTGATTCGCAGATGCCGGCAGGCTCGTTGCCATCTGCAACGATGTGCGCCCCTGCTTGGATGGTGCCCGATGCTGCGCGTGCTGCAGCGAGCCATGGCGCAGACGATTTCACCCATGCGGCAGCGTCCATCTCCTTGATGTATTGGCCGTTCATCCAATCGAGCTTGGTCTCATCGAACACGGCATCTTTTTTCGTGATGCGTTCAAGGCTGAAGTTCGAGCACAGCGTATCTTTGGAGATGATGGTGGTATCGCCGTCGAGACTCCATCCCAGAAGCGCCAGGAAGTTGACCATGGTATCCGGCAGATAGCCACGATCGCGGAATTCTTCGACGCAGGCGGCGCCATGGCGCTTGGAGAGCTTTTTGCCGTCGGGGCCCAGGATCATCGAAAGATGGGCGAAGGTGGGTACCGGAAGGCCCAGGGCCTCGTAAATGAGAATCTGGCGCGGGGTGTTGCTCAGATGGTCATCGCCGCGAATCACGTGCGTGATGCGCATGTTGGCATCGTCGCACACAACGGCGAAGTTATACGTCGGGGAGCCGTCGGTTCGAACCAGGATCATGTCGTCCATGACATCCGCGGGAAAGCTCATATGCCCGTAGACGGCGTCATCGAATTCGATCGCACCGCGGTCTTCGGGGACGCGCAGGCGCCATACGTGAGGTTCGCCGGCATCGATTCGCGCCTGGGCCTCTTCGGCGGAAAGATTGCGGCATGTGCGGTCGTAGCCGGTGTATGCGTTGCCCTCGGCTTCTGCCGCGGCACGCTTGGCATCGAGCGATTCCTTGCTGCAGAAGCAGGGGTAGACGGCACCGCGAGCTTTCAACGCATCAAGGGCATCTGCGTAGGTGTCGACACGCTGCATCTGGTGGTAGGGTCCGAATTCGCCTCCGACTTCCGGGCCCTCGTCCCAGTCCAGGCCGAGCCACCTCATCGCTTTGAGGATGACCTGGGTGTTTTCTTCTGTGGAACGTTCAGGATCGGTGTCCTCGATGCGTAAGACGAACGTGCCGCCCGTTGCACGCGCGAATGCCCAGTTGTAGATGGCGGTACGGGCTCCGCCGACATGGAGCTTGCCCGTTGGCGAAGGTGCGAATCGTACGCGGACGGTATTGTCAGTCATGGTTACCTCTCATCGTCGTATCGGTCCCGTGCGGTAAGATCGGCGCTTCATGCCGAGCGGCGTGCAGCGCGGTTGTTTTTGAGTAACTGCCCTATGATAAGGCATATGATGCATCCTGCAACAGTCGATGTCAGCCAGACGACGCCCATGCCGATCCAGAATTCAGGGGGGTACATCGTGATGAGCAGGCTGTCATAGGAGAACAGCCACGTTCCTTCGGCGAAGAACAGCGAATGGAAGAACGTGAAGAAGCCGTTGAAATCCACGGCGACCCACGCCGTCAGCGCGATGAAGGCGGCAAGGACGGTCCATGCGGCGCCGCGAAGCACGCGGGCTACGGCCGCTCTTCCTAGTTTGACTCCGATGGCCGCAACAAAGACCGCTGCGGACGCCGCTACCGCGATAAGGGTCGCTTCGGCCGCTTTCACCACGTGGCAGACGTCGTCGAGATGAGAGATGGCTTCGTCGTCGAGGGTGTAGCGATCCGATGCCTTCGACAGGGCCGATTGCAGGGCTTGCATGTCGAAACGGCCGTCGGCATACGGAACGGATGAAAGATCGGGCGCCCCCTGTCCGCTGCGCCCATCTTCGATGCACTGGAGATTGATGGTTCCCAGCACCGTGAAAAGCGCTTCAGGATCGTTGTCGGCGACGGTGTAGTTGCGTGCGGCCACGGCTGCAGCCACCAACTCATCTTCCGTGAACGGGGAATTCGATTCGTCGGAGCAAGCCCGCGAGAGCGCTTCGGTTGTCAGCGAGGGCACTGCGCAGG
>CAUWJA010000244.1:0-2375 GCA_963558905.1 uncultured Eggerthellaceae bacterium | reverse complement strand
GTCTACTACCTCGTCTAAGCGGGAAGGAGATATCGAAATGACCGACAACGCCAAATCCCCCGCCCGCGGCGGGAAGGGCCTCAACATCGGCATCGCCGTCTGCGCCGTGCTCGTGGCGGCCGGCCTCGTGCTCTGGGGAATCCAGATCTCGGGCGGCCTGGTCCAGACCGGCATGCGCAACCTGGACTCCTGGGGCCTCTACATCGCCACGTTCATGTTCTTCGTGGGCATGTCCGCAGGCGGCCTGATCATCAGCTCCATGCCCAAGGCCTTCGGCATCCAGGGCTTCGGCGGCATCTCCAAGATCGCCGTGTGGAGCTCCATCTGCTGCACCGTGTGCGCCGTGGGCCTCATCGTGGTCGACCTCGGCCAGCCGCTGCGCATCTGGGAGCTGTTCGTGTACTCGAACCTCAACAGCCCGCTCATGTGGGACGTGCTGGTGATCTCCATCTACCTGATCCTGTCGGTGTTCTACCTCTGGGCGCAGCTGCGCGCCGAGGCCGGCAGGATGGGGCATGCCGCGCTGCGCGCCATCTCCGTGGCCGCGCTCGTGGTGGCCGTGCTGGTGCACTCCGTGACCGCCTGGATCCTGGGCCTGAACGTCTCCCACGAGTTCTGGCACACCGCGCTTCTGGCCCCCTGGTTCGTCAGCTCCGCGCTCGTCTGCGGCACCGCGCTGGTGCTCGTGATCGTGGTGGCGCTTCGCCGCGCGGGCTGGCTGTCGCTTGACCAGGAACACGTGGTCAAGATGGCGAAGCTCCTGGGCGCCTTCGTGGCCGTGGACCTCTACTTCTTCGGCTGCGACCTGCTGACCAGCGGCTTCCCGCAGGGTTCCGGCATGGATGTCGTTTCCATGCTCGCCGTCGGCCCCCTGGCGCCGTTCTTCTGGACCGAGATCGTCGGCTGCGCCGTCGCCGCCGCGATCTGCTTCACCCCGCGCCTGCGCACGAACCCGCTGCTGGTCGTCGCCTCCGTGCTGGCCATCGCAGGCATCTTCTGCAAGCGCATCCAGCTGATCGTCGGAGGCTTCCAGATCCCCAACATCGAGTATGCGACCATCATGACGCCCCACACGTTCGCAGGTTGGGAGGGCCAGACCCTGTCCGTCATGTACGAGGGCATCGTGTACGGCCCGACTCCCATCGAGTTCGGCATCGTGGCCGCCATCTTCGCCCTGGGCATGCTCATGCTGCTGCTGGGTTTGAAGTTCCTGCCGCTCAAGCCCGCCGATAAGGAATAGTCCGATACACAATGGCGCGCGCCTGCGATCGGGTGCGCGCCATTGGCGAAGTGCGGCACGTTGCCGCCGTAAGAGGGTGAGTAGATGGTCAGGCGCATTGCAATTGTCGTATGCGCGTTTTTGGTTGCGGGTGCTGCATTGTTCGGTGCGGCCAGCATGGGTGATTCCTCTGTCGGTCTGCCCCGGCCCATCACAGAGCAGTCCGCCTGTCCTGCCGTCGGCTGCGCGTCGGGGGAATGCCATGGTTTCGACGATGTCCCCGAACCTGACGGCATCCATGAGATGACATGTCCCGAAGGCAGCTGCGCTTCGGTTGAGTGCCATGCTTGGCAGACGTTGTCGAACCGGTATCACCAGGCATCGGATATGAGCCTCAATGTATGGCTGCTCGTCCCTGCGGTCCTGGTTTGCGCTGCAGTGGTGATTGTCAGGAAAGCCAGGTGATTTCATGGGCAGGCCAGTATTGGTGTTCGACGCCGTTGTCGTAGCGGCGCTCCTTGTTTCGTTGTATCCGGAATTCACGGGATATGCTGTCCATGAGTGGCTCGGCCTTGCCCTTGTTGCGGGGCTGGTCGCCCATGTCGTCATCAGAGTTGCAGATTTCCTGAAAGCGGGTGCTGCGGGGTTGAAGGCCCGCAAGCCGGGCTTGATGGCGATTTCGCTGTTGGATGCGGCGATCTTCATCGATATCGTTCTCTGCTCGCTTTCCGGCGTGTTGATTTCAGGTTCGGTGCTGCCGGCGTTCGGGCTGTATGCGGACGGGTATTATCTGTGGAATTCGCTTCATTCGTTTTCTGCGAAGCTGCTGTTGTCGCTGACGCTTGTCCATATCGTGTTGAGCTGGCCTCGTATCTGCGTTATCTTCAAGCGGGGCAAAGGCTCCGACGGCAGACCTGATGGAGTGTAGTTTCCGCAAATCGGTTTCGGTTCGTGTGAAGGGGGAGGACGGATAGTGGCAGATCGGATTGATTCCAGGGATTGGGCGACCACGGCATCCGTATGCGAATTCTTGGCGGTTTCATTGGCCTATCCCGATGATGCGGTCGTCCAGGCGATTCAGTCGGGTGAATGGTCCGCTGCCGCATGCGAGATCGCCGGCGTGCTCGGGGTTGAGCTTGATGCCGAAGTCGAAACA
>CAUWJA010000243.1:0-2380 GCA_963558905.1 uncultured Eggerthellaceae bacterium | reverse complement strand
GATGTAGCGTTTCCCCAGGTCGCGAGAAGAATGAGGCGAAAGTAACCCAAGGCAAACTGCACAAAAGTCGCCATCGTGACCAGAAAGTGGGGATTCCCCGCCCCGCCGCACCCTGCCCGCCGCACCTGCCCCGACCCGCGCCCCGCCGCGCCCTGCCCGGGCTTCCGTCCGCCGCTCTTATCCTGGCCGCCCGTTCGGCCGTTCGCCGTGCGGGCGAAACGCCCCCTTGCGCCCGCGGCACTTTAGCGTACAATAGCGCCCATGGAACATCTGGCTCATATCATCTCCGCTTCAGCCGCGCGCAATGCGTTGGCTGGTCGATGGCTTTGGCTTCAAGCTTAGCCGTAAGCTTGAAGCGCCCTGCATCCCGTAATCGCCTCGCGGGATTCGCGCCGCCTTCTTCCGCCCGCTGCTTCGGCACAGGTTCCGCTCCGGTCTCAAGCCGGTGCAGCCGATAAAACCCGTAGCCGCATCGCATCCGGGCCCCGCATCCGCCGGCCGCGCGCCCGCTCACCTTCCAAGGAGCAAGCCATGCAGATGACCACCGAGCAGCTCGACCTGATCACAACCCAATTCGCAACCCTCAAAGAGCGCTCTCCCTTCTATACCCGCAAGTTCGAAGGCATCGACCTGTCCGACGTGCGCACCCAAGCCGATTTCGAGAAGCTGCCCTTCTCCGAAAAAGACGACCTGCGCGCCGTGTACCCGCTGGGTCTGCAAGCCGTGCCCGACGAAGAAGTGGTGCGCATCCACTCGTCCTCTGGCACCACCGGCACGCCTGTGGTGATCCCCTACACCCAGCAGGACGTGCTCGACTGGGCCGAAATGTTCGCCCGCTGCTACGAAACCGCCGGCATCACCGACCGCGACCGCATCCAGATCACGCCGGGCTACGGCCTGTGGACCGCCGGCATCGGCTTCCAGCTGGGCGCCGAGCGGCTGGGCGCTATGGCCATCCCCATGGGCCCGGGCAACACTGACAAGCAGCTGCAGATGATGCAGGACCTCAAGTCCACGGTCATCACGGCCACCAGTTCGTACGCGCTCCTGCTTGCGGAAGAGATCGAGAAGCGCGGCCTGCGCGACAAGCTCCATCTGCGCAAAGGCGTCATCGGTTCCGAGCGCTGGGGGGCGAAGATGCGCGCCCGCATCGAGCAGGAACTGGGCATCGACATCTACGACATCTACGGCCTGACGGAAATCTACGGGCCCGGCATAGGCATCTCGTGCGACGAGCACGCGGGCATGCACATCTGGAGCGATTTCATCTACATGGAGGTCATCGACCCTGCAACTGGCGAAGTGCTGCCTGATGGCGAAGTGGGCGAGCTCGTGCTCACCACGCTGCGCAAGCAGGGCGCGCCGCTGATCCGTTACCGCACGCACGATCTGACGCGCATCATCCCGGGCGACTGCGCCTGCGGCTGCAAGCATCCGCGTATCGACACGCTCACCGGCCGCACGGATGACATGGTGAAAGTGAAGGGCTGCAACATGTTCCCGGCCCAGATCGAAGAGGTGATCCAGTTCACAGCGGGGACGTCGTCTGAATACCAGGTGATGATCGAAGCGGTCAACGGCCGCGATGTGCTGACCGTCCTGTTCGAGACCCCGCTTGAAGGGGAGGAGCGTGAACGCTGCGAAGCTCAGCTCGCCGCCATCTTCAAGGCGAAGATAGGCTGCACGCCCGAGGCCAAGGGTGTTCCCATGGGTGAATTGCCGCGTTCGGAGAAGAAGACCAAGCGCATCTTCGACAGCCGCTACTGATGCATTCGGGGCCGGGTCATCCGGCCCTCTTCCGTTTTCGAGAGCGCGCGTCTCGGTCGGCTCAGTCCTGGGGCTTCGGCTCAGTCCTGGGGCTTCGGCTCGGCGCCGGGGCGCTGGCCAAGCCCCCTCATGCGCGGGTTCGGTTCCAGGGCGTCGATCAGGTTTCCCAGTGACCGGTTACTCTTCGGGGGCGTCGGCCGGGCGGAACGATTCGACCAGGTCGATGAGCTCCTGCTTCTTGTGGACATCCAGCTTCGCGTAGATGCGCTTCGAATGCATGCGCACGGTGTTTTCGGAGATGATCAGCTCCTCGGCGATGCGCACCACGGTCTTCCCGCGCACGATATGCTCCATCACCTCGGCCTCACGTGCGCTCAGGCGGTAGGCGGCGCGCACGGCGGCAACCTGTTTGGAGATGCGGTCCAAGTAGACGGCCTCGGGTGCCGATGGGCGCTCGGTGCCGCTTGCCCTGCGCTGCGGATTGTGGTGCGCTTGCCGTTCTTCGGGCCGGACGGCAGGTTCGGTGCCGTGCGCGGACCCGAAGCCGGATGCAGGTTCGGTGCTGCGTGCGGACTTGGCGCCCCGTGCGGGCTTGGCGGCTTGGACGGGCTTG
>CAUWJA010000242.1:0-2385 GCA_963558905.1 uncultured Eggerthellaceae bacterium | reverse complement strand
TTCAGCTCTTCCACGTGGCTGATGATTCCGATGAGCTTCCCGGTTCCTGTTATGGAGGTGAGCATTTTGATTGCTCGGGTGAGTGCTTCCTGATCGAGCGAACCGAACCCTTCGTCGATGAACATGGTATCGAGTTGTATGCCTCCCGCTCTTTCCTGGACCGTGTCGGAGAGGCCCAAAGCAAGGCAGAGCGAGGCTTCAAAGGCTTCGCCACCTGACAAGGTTGACGCATCGCGGACTTTTCCTGTGTAATTGTCCAGGACATCCAGGTCGAGCCCTGTTCGACCTTTGTTGCTGAGTGGGTTTTGCTGCCGCATGAGCTCATAACGTCCGTTCGATACAATGGCAAGGCGGCGGTTTGCCGCTCTTATCACCTGATTGAAGTACATGCCCTGGACGTAGGCTTCAAATGTGATTCTCTGCTTTCCTGTTGATTTTCCATTGGCGATATCTGCAAGCGTTTGGAGTTCTCCGTATTGTCGGTCGATTCTTGCATACGTGGATTTTGCCTTCTTGAGCGCTTCGATGCATGAGGTGTTCGCGATGCTTCTTCCCATGATCTCATCACGCGATTGCGTCCAAGTTCTGCGCGATTCCTCGGCGGCATGTTTTTCAGAAATCGCTTCTTCGAGCTGCTCTGGCTTCCAGTTCTCAGCTTGATGCCGAAGGGCGTTAAGCTTGCCGGACAGCTCGACGATGGAAGCGCGGTTCGCATCGTTTGCCATTTTTGCGGCTTCATAGTTTTCTTCGATGGTGCGGATTTGCTGTCTGAGGGCTTTCACCTCACGATCGGCATCATGCTGGTTCGGATACGGCAACGTGCCCGCAAGCTGGTCGATTATCGCTTTGCAGCGAATCAGTTCGCAGCGATGTTGTTCTGATGCCGCATTCTCATCTTCCATCTCTTTGACCGCCTGCATTCTGGCTGCTTCCAGCTCCTCCAGCGCTTTTGCATCTTCTTTCAGGGCAGCGGCCTTGAGTTCATTTGCTCTCATGGCCTCTCGTGCATAATGGATGTCCAATTTGAGTGCGGAGAGCGTCTTTTCGGTTTCCGTGGGCTCTGAAGCAGGCATGCGCTCTTCGAGCGTCTGAACACGTGCCGATGCCGCCTGGAGCTTGGCGGTGGCGGCATCGGCGATCTTCTTTGCTTTTGCGAGCATATCCTGCGCCGCTGCATTTTCCGCCTGTAGCGATTCGAGCCGTTTGAGTCCATTTGAACGTTGTGCGCAGAGTCGTTCCGCAGCACGCAGATCGTCTTGCGCCTTTTCGAGATCTCTCTGGCATCCTCGTCTGCGGGCGCTGATCTCCTCTTTGTCGCCGGTCCGGTCAATCAGGGATTGAAGTTCGGTTGATTTTATCTCCGCGGCCGCCTTTGCTGCTCGTGCGACCGCTGCGGCTTCGGATTCGATTCTGGCGGCTTGTTCAGCCGTTTCCTTGCAGTGTTCGAGGTCGGATTCGGAAGGGGTGACAGCGGTGAAGGCTGCTGGTCGGGGGTGGTGGGTTGATCCGCATACCGGACAGGCTTCGCCTTGTTTGAGGCTTCGTGCCAAAACACCTGCTTGCCCGCTTAGGTACAGCTCGTTGGCTTCTTGCCATCGCCTATGCGCTTTCTCGCTTTCATCTGCTGCTTCGGAGAACAGGCGGGCCGCTTTGCCGGCGTCGTTGGATGCGGTGCGGCTTTCGGATGCCGCGATATCGAAGGCGTGTGCGTCGTCATCTGCTTGCCGTAGCGAATCCTGCGCACTACGTGCTCTGCTCCGTGCCTGTTCCAGCTTCACGGGCGCGTCGGAAAGGGCATTGCATTCCGATTCGGCATCTTCAATTTTCCGCAGGATGGTGTCGACGGCGTCCTGCGCGCTTTTCTGTGCGGCTGCCGCCCGGTCGGCCTCTTGCTGCGCGGCGGCCCGCTCTCTGCGGGCTTGCTCTATTGCATGCCAAGTTCGAAGCTCTTCTTCAAGGCGTTTGATTCCGGTTTCGAGCGCATTGTGTTCCGCGCGGGCCCGCTCCAATGCAATCGGAGCCGGCTCATTCTCCTTGATTCTCTTTGCGATCTCGCTTTGCGCGGTGTCGATCTCTGCGATTTTCATCTTGAGCCCATTCAGGTGGATGTCGCTCGACCGGAGTTCGGTTTCGGCTGCATCAGCGGCTTTCTTCGATGTTTCCAACTGCAGATACGATTGCGTGTGGGAATTGATTTCGGCAATGCTCGCTTTCATGGTCTCTGCTGCAACCATGCTGCTTTCTGCGGTCTGCATTCGCGCTTGGATGTCGCAACGCGTATTTCCGAGTTGTTCGAGGGCGGTCTGCATTCGCTCTGCTGCCTCGTGGGCTTTGCTTGCGGTCTGTGCCGCCTCCTCATGTCTGATTGCGCGGTCGACGGCGGCT
>CAUWJA010000241.1:0-2391 GCA_963558905.1 uncultured Eggerthellaceae bacterium | reverse complement strand
ACCAGGAGCAGATCATGCAGATCTCCATGGTCATGAGCGGCTTCTCTGCAGGTAAGGCAGACAAGCTGCGCAAGGCCATGGGCAAAAAGAAGCTCGACGTCATGATGAAGCTGAAAGACGACTGGTGCAACGGCGCCGTCGAAAACGGCTATTCGCTCGATATCGCCAATCAGATCTGGTCGGATGCTGAGAAGTTCGCGAAGTACGCGTTCAACAAGTCGCATTCCGCCGCATATGCCATCCTGGTCATGCGCACCGCGTATCTGAAGGCGTACTATCCCTACGAGTACATGGCGGCCGTTCTGTCCAGCTACATGGGCAATGCCGACAAGCTGATCAAATACATCGCATCATGCACGCACAACGGCATCCCCGTTCTGCCGCCTGACATCAATTCGTCGAACCTGGAATTCACCCCCACCGACGAAGGCATCCGCTTCGGTCTGGCGGGCGTGCGCGGCGTCGGGGAGAGCGTGGCCCAGTCCATCATCGACGAGCGCATGGCAAACGGCACGTTCTCCAGCCTCCACGATTTCGTCCGCCGCGTCGATGTCCGCTGCTATAACCGAAAGACGCTTGAATCCCTGATCAAAGCCGGCGCCTTCGACTCGACGGGCTATACCCGCAAGCAGCTCATGTACTTCATCGAGCAGACGCCGCTGCTTGAAAGCGCCTCAAAGCGCCAGAAGGACCGTGATGCCGGCCAGGTCAGCATGTTCGACATGTTCGCCGATGTGGAGGATAGCGGGTTCGAGGAGGATGTCCCCCCTGCGGACGGCGTCGAGTGGGACAAGCGCACGCTTTTGGCGTACGAGAAGGAGATTCTCAAGATCTACGTCTCGGACCATCCGCTGCGCCCGTATGAGCGCGCGCTCAAGAAGATGTCGAAATACAGCCTGGGCGACTTGGCTGAGATGACCAAGGATATCCCCAGCGGAGTGTTCGCGGGCCTTATCACCAGCGTTGCCGTCAAGCTGACGAAGAAGGGCACCAAGATGGCCAACTTCGTCCTCGAGGACACTACGGGCCATATCGAGGGCGTGTGCTTCAAATACGATGACTTCAAAGATGCGCTCGTCGAAGATGCCATCGTCAAGGTGAAAGGCAAGTTCGAGCATTCCGACCGAGGCGACCAGCTCATGGCCTTCGAAGTGGAGCGCGTGGAGTTCGATGAAAGCCAGGCGGGCCCCGGGCATCTTGAGATACGTCTGCGCTCGTCGGATTTCAATGCCGCGGTATCCCAGCAGCTCATGAACATCCTCAACCATCATCCGGGGGAGGACTCGGTGGTGCTCTACATCGAGCAGGCCGACGGCCGCAAATTCCGCGCCGAGCTCCCGGTCAAGGTCAACACGGACGACAGGCTGCTGTTCTCGGCTCTGGGCGATCTGTTCGGCCGCGCCGTCTGGAAGGCGTCCTGATGGCGTCGGACGCAATCGGCCCCAATGGGGTTTCATCTGAGCTGCAGCACCCGTACGCCATGCATGTGGCGTACAAGGGTGCTGCGTTCGCCGGGTTCGCCCGCCAGAAGGAGACGTCCATCATCACGGTGCAAGGCGAACTCGAGCGGGCGCTTGCCCTTCTGTTCCGCCGGGATGTGCCCACGGTGTGTGCGGGCCGCACGGATGCGGGCGTGCATGCCCGCGGGCAGGTGGTGTCTTTCGATCTGTCCGATGATGAATTCGCCGCGCGCGGCGAGCGTGCCCTGCTGCGCAGCATGAACGCCTTGATCCATGAGGATATCGCGGTGTCTGCCATCAAGCGCATGCCCGATGGCTTCTCCGCCCGTTTCTCGGCCGTTGCCCGCGAATACCATTACCACATCTGCACAGCCTCTTCGCGTCCTGTCCTGCTGGCGGATCTTGTGTGGCATATTCCCGGCGTATCCCTCGATGTCGACGCCATGAATGCTGCGGCGGCGAACCTGGTGGGCGAGCACGACTTCAAGAGCTTCTGCATGGCGGCTTCAGCTCAGGGCAAGCCGACCTGCCGCAATGTCATGGCGCTCGAAGTCTATCCGGAGACCATCATGGGAACCGAGGTGCTCACCGTGCGGGTGGTGGGCAATGCGTTCCTCCATTCCATGGTGCGGACGATCGTGGGGACGCTTGTGGAGGTCGGCCGCGGGCGCCGTCAACCCGAATGGACGGCGGAAGTGCTTGCCGCCTGCGACCGTTGCGCCGCCGGTCAGAACGCTCCGGCCAATGGGTTGGTGTTTTGGAACGTTTCGTACGGAGATTTCTGATACCATTCACCCATTCTGTCGGTCGGAACGCATAATTCGCGGCTTTCTTGCGGGAGACAATCGCACCGGGCGCCTGCATGGCTGAGGCGCCCGGTGCGTCGTATCATCCCGCAGCCCGCGGCATCCGCGTTACGAATTCCTAGCCT
>CAUWJA010000240.1:0-2393 GCA_963558905.1 uncultured Eggerthellaceae bacterium | reverse complement strand
CCCCTGCCAAGGGCTCTACCAAAAACCGCAAGCGCGTCGGCCGCGGCCCCGCATCCGGTACCGGTAAAACCTCCGGTCGTGGTTACAACGGTCAGAAGTCCCGTTCCGGCGGTGGCAAGGGTTCCACGTTCGAGGGCGGCCAGAACCCCTTGGCCCGTCGTCTGCCCAAGCTCCCCGGCTTCCGCAACTTCAACCGTGTCGAGTATGCCCCCGTCAACGTCTCTCGTCTTGATACCCTCTTCAATGCCGGCGATGTTGTCGACACCGTTGCTCTCTACGAGAAGGGCGTCATCAAGCACACTGACACCCTGGTCAAGGTTCTTGGCGACGGCGAGCTCACCAAGCCCCTTACCGTGAAGGTTGACAAGGTCTCCGCTTCTGCGGTTGCCAAGATCGAAGCTGCTGGAGGAAAGGTCGAACAGCCTTGCTAAGCTCAATCATCGATGCATTCAAAGTGCCGGATCTTCGTAAGAAGATCCTGTTCACTTTGGCGATCCTGGCGTTGTACCGCTTCGGTGCATACGTTCCGGTTCCCGGCATCCCCTTCAATGAATTCGCCACGGCTTTCGCCGATAGCGGTGTGAGCATGGCAATGCTCGACTTGTTCACCGGCGGTGCTCTGTCGCACTTCTCGGTGTTCTCGTTGGGCATCATGCCTTACATCACAGCATCGATCATCATGCAGCTCATGCAGGGTGTCGTTCCCGCAATCGGCCGCTGGGCTCGTGAAGGTGAATCCGGACGTAAGAAGATCACGCAGATCACGCGCTTCTTGACGCTCGGTTTGGGTCTTATCAACGCCATCGGCTACCTGTTCCTGTTCAAGAGCCCTCAGTATGGCGTCGTGTTCACCTCCGAACTGCCTGAGATCGTGACTGACATCGTGATCGTCTTCACGCTTGTCGCAGGTACCGCGTTCATCATGTGGATGGGCGAGCTCATCACCCAGCGCGGTGTGGGCAACGGCATGTCGCTTATCATCTTCGTGTCCATCGTCTCGCAGGTTCCGTCTGCTATCTTCAGCAGCATCAACCTTGCTTCCGACATGGGCATGGGCATTGCCGTGACGCTGCTTATCATCGCGGTGGTCGTCCTGTGCATCCCTGCGATCATCTTCGTGGAACGTGCACAGCGCCGCATTCCCACGAACTTCGCCAAGCGCGTTTCCGGTCGTCGCATGATGGGCGGACAGTCAACCTACATCCCCTTGAAGGTCAATGCCGCAGGCGTCATCCCCATCATCTTCGCCAGCTGCCTCATCTACTTCCCGGCCCAGCTCGCCGCTCTTTTCAATGTCGAGTGGTTGACCATGGTCGCCGATGCGATGAGCTCCGGATGGGTGAACTGGATCCTCACCTTCGGCCTGATCATCTTCTTCGCGTACTTCTACACCTCCATGGTGTTCAATCCCGAAGAGACCAGCGATAACCTGCGTCGCCAGGGTGGGTTCATTCCCGGCGTCCGTCCTGGTCAGGCAACGACGCAGTACATCAAGAACGTGCTGCATCGCGTCACTCTTCCCGGCGGCATCTTCATCGCGCTGATCGCGGTTGTGCCTTCCATCCTGTTCTGGTTCACGGGCAATCAGCTCATCCAGGCATTCGGCGGCACCTCCATCTTGATCATGATCGGCGTTGCCCTCGATACCATGGGCAAGATCGAGAGCCAGTTGAAAATGCATGACTACGACGGCTTCTTCAAGTAAGCACCATCTGTCCTGCATCCAATGCGAAGGGAGTCCTTTCAGGGCTCCCTTTCTGCATTTTCGGCGTGCAGGCAGCATGGCAGCCGGATAGGTATCGCGGCATGTTAGAATGGCCGTACCGAACATCGATGCAGGCGAAGTGCGTGCGCCGTAGCAGGCGGCCCTCAGCGCTGTGCGTCGTTGGCACATGTGAAAGGATGCTAGCTATGAATATCGTTTTGTTGGGCGCTCCCGGCGCCGGTAAGGGCACGCAGGCTGCCAAGCTCGTCGAGGAGTTCGCTACGCCCCATATCTCCACGGGTGACATCCTGCGCGCTGCAGTCAAGAATCAGACCGAACTCGGCAAGAAGGCCAAGGCGTTCATGGATGCCGGCGATCTGGTTCCCGACAGCCTGATCATCGATTTGATGAACGAACGCCTTCAGCAGCCCGATGCTGCAAACGGCTTCATTCTGGACGGCTTCCCCCGCACCACGGCTCAGGCTGTTGCGCTCGATGCCCTGCTCGGTGAGCTTGAGCGTCCTCTGGATGCCGCTCTGCTCGTCGATGTCGACCCTGAGGTTATCGTGGGCCGCCTGACCGCCCGCCGTTGCTGCAAGGATTGCGGATACATCGGCACTGCCGCCGATGCCTCCTGCCCGAAATGCTCCGGCGAGATGTATCAGCGCGATGACGACAATGAGGCCAC
>CAUWJA010000239.1:0-2394 GCA_963558905.1 uncultured Eggerthellaceae bacterium | reverse complement strand
AACCTGCCCTTCATCACGGCTGACGCCACCGGCCCGAAGCACCTGGACTACACGCTGACCCGCGCGGAATTCGAGCGTATCACCAAAGACCTGCTCGATCGCTGCAAGCAGCCTGTCGATCGCGCCCTGAAGGACGCCGGTCTGCGCACGGGCGATGTCGATGAGGTCATCCTGGTCGGCGGTTCCACCCGTATGCCCGCCGTGCAGGAGCTGGTGAAGTCCATGACCGGCAAGCAGCCCAACATGTCCGTGAACCCCGACGAAGTCGTGGCAATCGGCGCGGCTGTCCAGGGCGGCGTGCTTTCCGGCGATGTGTCCGGCATCCTGCTGCTCGACGTCACGCCGCTGTCCCTGGGCGTTGAGACCATGGGCGGCGTCATGACCAAGATGATCGACCGCAACACCACCATCCCCACCCGCAAGACCGAGATCTACTCCACGGCTGCCGATAACCAGACGTCCGTTGAGGTCCATGTCCTGCAGGGTGAACGCCAGATGGCTGCTGACAACAAGACTCTGGGCAGGTTCCAGCTGACTGGCATCCCGGCCGCCCGCCGCGGCGTGCCCCAGATCGAAGTCACCTTCGACATCGACGCCAACGGCATTGTGAACGTTTCCGCAAAGGATCTGGGCACGGGCAAGCAGCAGCAGATCACGATCAGCGGCTCCACGGCTTTGTCCGATGACGAAGTCGATCGCATGGTCCGCGACGCCGAGGCCCATGCGGAAGAGGATGCTCGCCGCAAGGAAGAGGTCGAGGTCCGCAACAACTGCGACTCGCTGGTGAATGCCACCGAGCAGACCCTTTCGGAGCTTGGCGACAAGGTGCCCGCCGACAAGAAGGCCGACGCTGAATCCGCCATCGCCGAGGCGAAGTCCGCACTCGAGGGTACCGACATCGACGCGATCCGCGCTGCGTCCGAGAAGTTGCAGCAGGCGGGTTACAAGCTGGCCGAAATCGCGTACAGCACCGCCCAGCCTGAGGCCGGTGCAGCCGGCGCGGGCGCCGCACCTCAGAATGACGGCCCCATCGAGGCTGACTACGAGGTTGTCGACGACAAGAACGAAGGGAAGTAATGATGGCTGCGGACGACAAAGAGAGGGTCGCCCCTACGGTCCGGGAGATTCCCATCGAGGATGCTGACGAAGTGAAGGGCGGAGCCGCACCGGGCTCCGCCCCCGAAGATACCGCGGCGGACGCTGCTGCCAGCGGGGCTGCGCAGGCGAAGGGTGCCGACGCCTGCGCCGAACAGGAGGCAGCCGATCGCGTTGTGGCCGAAGCGGAAGCGGTCGTGGCGGATGCCGCGCAGGCCGCAGGGGCCGAGGCGGCGGAAGATGATGAACTGGCAATCGCCAAGGCCGAGGCAGCCGCCATGCGCGACAAGTACCTTCGCCTGCAGGCAGAGTGGGATAACTTCCGCAAACGCACTGCCGAACAGGCCGAGGATACGCGCCGCCGCGCCACTGAGCGTCTGATGGGCGATGTGCTCCCGGTTCTCGACGATTTCGAGCGTGCGGTCGCGCATGCCGAAGCCAACGGCGAAGCGGGCTTGCTCGATGGCGTGAAGGCGATCGGCAACAAGCTTTCCGGAGTGCTCGGCAAACACGGGCTCGAGCCCATCGACCCGGCGGGCGAAGCCTTCGACGCGCTTGAGCATCAGGCCGTCGGGCAGGTCGACGACCCGTCGGTCTTTGATGAAACCGTCGCCCAGGTGTACCAGAAAGGGTACAGGTTGGGAAGCAAGGTCATCCGACCTGCGATGGTGACCATTTCGACGGGCGGCCCGAAGCGGCCTTCGGAAACCGAAGAAGAAACGAAGTAGTATCGGGCGGGCTTGCAGTTGTGTAGGCCCGCTTGCTTTAGAAGGGAGGTGGCGTTGTCATGGCTCAGACCACGCCTGACTACTACAAGACGCTCGGCGTTTCCCGCAACGCCACAGAAGACGAGATAAAGAAGGCGTACCGCAAGCTTGCGCGTACCCATCATCCCGATGCGGGCGGCGATGAGGCGAAGTTCAAGGAAATCAACGAGGCGTACGAAGTCCTTTCCGACAAGAAGAAACGCCAGCTCTACGATCAGTACGGAACGGCCGACGCCCAGCGCATCCCCTACGGTTGGGGTGGTGCATCGGCTGGCCAGAATCCGTTTGCGGGCGCAGGCAGCTGGGCGGATATCCTCGAGAGCATCCGTCGGGGCGAAGGGGCGTTCGGCACCAATTGGGATATCGGCGGCATGGGCGGGTCTCCTTACGGCGCAGCCCGCGGGCCACGTCCCGTGAACGGCCGCGACGTGAACGTGACGCTGACCGTGACATTCGACGAGGCGTTTTCCGGGTGCACCAAGAAGGTTTCCGTCAAAACCCCTTCGGGCGTGGAAACCCTCGATGTGAAGGT
>CAUWJA010000238.1:0-2403 GCA_963558905.1 uncultured Eggerthellaceae bacterium | reverse complement strand
GATAGCAAACAGGATCTGGGCCGCCTGATCACGTATTACGAGACCCAGCTCAAGAAGGAAGGCATCGAGGTCGTCTACGAGGAGGCAACCGCCGACACCGTCGTCAAGGGAGGATACGACGTGGCCATCGTCGCTTGCGGTGCGACCGTCCGCGATCTTCGCCTTGAAGGGCAGGACCATCCTTCTGTCGTGTATGCGATGGATCTGCTCGATGGCGGCTGCCAGACGGATGCCGACAAAGTCGTTGTCGTCGGCGGCGGCATCGTGGGCGCAGAGGTCGCCTTGGTTCTTGCCGAGGAGCGGGGCAAGGATGTCACCATCACCACCCGTTCTCCCGAGTTCTTCGTCCCCGGCGTCATGGGCATCGCCTATATGGTGCGCCTGCAGATGGCCGGCGTGAAGGTCCGGACTTCCACCCAGCTTGTCGCCGTCAAGGACGGAAAACCCGTGTTCGCCGGTCCGCGCGGCGTTGAGACCATGGATGTCGATCAGACCGTCATCTCCTCCGGCTTCCTCCCTGCGTTCAACCAGGTCCGCGAGCAGATCGAGGCTGAAAGCGATGAAGTCAGGGTCATCGGCGTCGGCGATTGCAAGGCGCCCCGCATGGTCATGGATGCTGTCCACGAAGCCTATATCGCAGGTATCAACCTGTAGATGCATCTACGATCGCCCGCAGGCGGGAGAAAACCTCGCCGGCGGGCGATTCCGAAGAGGGGAGCGGAAGGCGGCTGGGCAAACGCCCCGGCGTCCATCCGTCCATGCGTCAAGCGCGCCTTCACGTGGCCGAGCTGATGCGTTTCGTTCTCAACCCCTGGCGGGGCGATTTGATTGGAGGAATGATGGAGGAACGTGATTTCGACATCATCGTCGTGGGCTGCGGCTGTGCTGGCGCCATTGCCGCCTATGTTGCGGCGAAGAAGGGGAGGAGCGTCCTTGTCGTCGAGCGCGGCGAGTATGCCGGCGCGAAGAACATGAGCGGCGGTCGAATCTATGCGCATTCCCTCAAGAGCGTTTTCGATGAGTATGCCGATGGCTCCATTGCCTGGGAGGATATCCCCTTCGAGCGCAAAATCACCCATGAGCGCATTGCAGTCATGGATGCGGACGGGAATCTGACCTTGGATTTCACCAGTTCGGAACTCGGCGCCGAAGGCTGCGATAGCTATTCGGTCCTCCGCGGCGAATTCGACCAGTGGCTCATGGGCCTGTGCGAGGAGGCCGGCTGCGAGATCATTGCCGGCATCGCCGTAGAGGAGCTGCTCAAGGACGAGTCCGGAAGCGTCATCGGCATCCGCGCCGGCGAGGATGAGATCACTGCCTACGTCACCATCGTCGCGGAAGGTTGCAACAGCCTCTTGACCGAGCGCTGCCTGGGTGCTGAGCGCCCCAAGGCCAATGAGATGGCGGTGGGCATCAAGGAGGTCTTCGAGCTTTCTCCGGAGGCTATCGAGTCGCGATTCCTGTGCAAGGAAGGCGAGGGCGCCGCAATGCTTTTCGTGGGCGATTGCACCCACGGTGTCGTGGGCGGCGGTTTCCTCTACACCAACAAGGAGTCTGTCAGCATGGGCCTCGTTGCCACCATCGGGGAGCTCAGCAAGGCCGATACCACCATCTGCCAGGCCATGGAGGATTTCAAGAACCATCCTGCCGTCGCACCCATCATCCGCGGCGCGAAGGTGGTCGAACACTCCGGCCACATGGTCTCCGAGGGCGGTTACAACATGATCCCCAGGCTCGTGCACAACGGCGCACTCGTCGCAGGCGATGCGGCGATGCTGTGCATGAATCTGGGGTACATGGTCCGCGGCATGGACCTTGCCGTCGCAAGCGGCAGGTTCGCCGCAGAGGCCGCATGCGATGCCATAGATGGGCAGGATGTCACCGAATCGGGCCTTGCTTCCTATGAGGTCAAGATGAAGGATTCCTTCGTCATCAAAGACCTGAAGGCCTTCAAGGACTGGCCTTGCACCATGGAGCACTGGGACCGCCTTTTCACCGAGTACCCCAAGATGGTCAAAGAGATTTTCAACGCGATGTTCGTGGTCGACGGCGTCCCCGCCCGTCCTTTGCGCAAACGCATCATGCCCATAGTCAAGCAGCGCGGAATCTTCAAGCTGCTGAAGGAAGTCAAGGGAGCTCTGATGTCTCTGTGAACCCTGATATCACCGTCAACGTTGGCGAGTACATCGCCTTCAACAAATACAACGTGGATGAGGAAAACGTCCATATCGGCTTCGTGAACGAGGACTTGGAGCAGCTCGATGATGCGGAGTTCGGCAAGCTCATCCGCGTGTGCCCCGCAGCTCTTTACAGGGTCGATCCCGAGGGGCGCAGGTCCTTCGACTATGCGGGCTGCCTTGAATGCGGAACGTGCCGCATCGCATGCGAGGGCACGATCCTCAG
>CAUWJA010000237.1:0-2416 GCA_963558905.1 uncultured Eggerthellaceae bacterium | reverse complement strand
GCTCCTCCTCGTCGGTGTCGATGTGGTGGTACTGCTTGCTGATGGCGTCGTAGAGACGCGAGACGTGCCGACCGGCCTCGACGGACAGCTCCTGCTCCTTGTGGAGGCGGCTGGACGCCTTGGAGGTGAGGAAGCCCAGGAGGTAGAGATGGTCGGGCAGCTCTTCCAGGGAAAACTCCTGCACCGTGTCCTCGGGGCGCTCCTCGTCCAGATCATAGAGGCGGAACGTCTCGAAGTTGCACGTCATGAGCCAGCGCGGGCGCTCGGAGTACGGCAGGTGCTGGGCGTACCATGTTGCCTGTTGATAGGGGGTTTCAAGCCCGCCGTTGCGGGGCTCGGGCTTGTCGAGGTCCACGCCCACGGACTTCTGCTCGCACAGGAAGTGGTGGTCGCTCACGAACACGTCGATGCGGCGCCCGCGCACCTTGCGCTCGAAGTCGACAAACGTGGCCATGGAGCTCGACGGCACGCCGAGGACATTCACGAGCAGGTCCTGCCAGAACTTGGCGGTGTCTTGCTGCTCGTTGTTCTTGCCCTCAGGCACCTTGTCGAGTATCGACCGCCAACGTTGCACAAACTCCTTGGCGTCAGATTTGGTACCAGCCATGACGACCTCCGTAAAATCGCCTCTTGTCATTGTAGAACATGATCCCCAAGCCCCGATTTTGCATTGACGCACCGGCTGCTACGGCTCCAAGGTCGCAAGCGGCGCAACCACCACGCCGTCCTCCCGGCGATACGCCGCAGCCGTCCCAGTAAGAACCATCAAAAATGACGGCTCTCCCTCAATGTCGGCATCGATTTTGGCGGCGAGCTTCTTGAGATTCTCAGCCGCGGAATCGATCTGACGCGATCCGAGCTTCACCTCGACGAGCGCCCAGCGCCCGTCGTTAAGAACCAATACCGCATCCGCCTCGAGCCCGGTCTTATCCCGATAGTGATACACGGTGCCCTCGAGAGCATCCGCGTACACACGAAGGTCTCGCACGCACATGGATTCGAACAACAGCCCGAACGTCTCAAAATCTTGCAACAGTTTTTCCGGCGTCGCGTTGAGCATGGCAGCCGCGATCGAGGGATCACACACGTGCCGCGTGGGACTTGTACGGACAGCGGTCTTCGAACGCAGACGCGGGGCCCACGCGTCCATATCTTCCAAAACGCATGCCCGCGTAAGGGCATCGATATATTCGGATAGCGTATCGCGCGAGGGAGGCTCTCCCTGCATGTCCGCGGCGATAGTCGTCAAGCTCGCTTCTGAGGCGATGTTTCTGGCATATGACCTCAAAATCGAGCGCATCCAGGTTCGATTGCGACGCACCCCGTCGATCTGCTCGATATCGGCATCAAGCAGCTCGGTCACATAATCACGCGCCATCTCAAGGGCGATTTCGCGAGATGTCTCGGTTACCGCCTCGGGCCATCCCCCACGGCACACTGCATAGGCAATGTCCTCGATATCAAAGTTCGCCAGCGATGCGACATCGGTATCTCCATCGAAAAGCCTGGCAAGCGAAACACCGCATGCAGACTCCCCCGATTCGAACAGCGACATCGTGCGCATGGTCATACGGGCAATCCGGCCAACTCCCGAATGTGCAGGCTGCTCCGTCTTCCGTGGAGTTGCTGATCCCGTGAGAATGAAACGCCCGCGTCCCCGACCTCGGTCTATTTCATAGCGAACGGCATCCCAAAGCTGCGGGGCCATTTGCCATTCGTCGATGAGCCGCGGCTCCGCGCCCGCAAGCAAAAGCGATGGCTTTGAGTCCGCCAATTGGAGATAGCTGGGGCCGTTGTCCGGATCTTGCAGGTACACGCCGCTCGCAGAGGCTCGCGCCGCAGTCGCGGTCTTGCCGCACCACTTGGGACCCTTGATCTGAACCGCTCCCGCAGTCCTCAACTTACGCTCGAGTACGCGATCGGCGACACGCGGAAGATAATCGACTTCCGTCATACCAAACCCTCCTGCATGAAAAGCTTTCCTGTTCATATGATACCGCTATTGTACTGGCTTTTCCGCAAGGTGGCTTATTTTAATTCCATAAGTTGGACTGTTTCAGTTCCGCAAGTTGGACGAATAGAATTCCGCGAGTTGGCCTAGTGCGCGAACCTGAACAAACAGCCGCGCACAAAACCGGAACCCGCAACCCCGATTTCGCATTGACGCACCGGCGGCTACGGCTCCAAGGTCGCAAGCGGAGCAAGCACCACTTCCCGGGAAAACAAAGCAGGCCAGAGGATCGATGCCTCTGGCCTGTGATTTCACCTGGTGCCCCCGGCGCGATTCGAACGCGCGACACCCGCTTTAGGAGAGCGGTGCTCTATCCCCTGAGCTACGGAGGCAATCAAACAAGTTCGTCTATTTTACCACCCTTTCCGCATGGCGAAGCGAGAAAACCGAAGTCCCGCACGGCCG
>CAUWJA010000236.1:0-2422 GCA_963558905.1 uncultured Eggerthellaceae bacterium | reverse complement strand
CGGTATTCCCTTGCCGTCAGTCAAGGCCGAATAGAGCGCTCAAGTTAGGTTTTCAGGATCGATCCGGTTGCTATCCGTCCGTCGTGGTCGATCCTGAAATGCCGAAATGGTGAATACGGAGGATTCTGAATGCCGTACATCGATGAGGCTATGATGGACGTGCTTCGCAGTAAGGCGAAAGCGGCCGATGGTTCTCCATCGCGCGATAGCTCCCCGTCGGTTTTTGATCGCATCGTGAGGCTTGTTGCTTCGAGGGAAAGATGCACGTCGGAATTGCGTTCCAGGATGATTCGGGAGGGCTATCTCCCGGATGATGTCGACGCTGCGATTCGCCGCTCCGTTGAGTGCGGCCTTGTCGATGATGTCAGATTTGCCGACGTCCTTATCAGAACCCGTTTGGGACAAGGTAGGGGACGTCGCGGTATCGAAGACGAACTGAAGCGGTTGGGTATTGCCCTGTCGGATGTGTGCGGTTGGCCGGAATCGTATTTCGGAGAGCAGGCCTCCGCTGAAACCGAAAGGGCCCTGGATGTCCTTCGCCGTCATCCTCCTAAGTCGAAGAATGTTTTGCAGTCGGCTTACAGGAAGCTTGTTTCCAAAGGCTTCGAACCTTCCGTTGCTTCTGCCGCCTCGCGCACCTATTGGAAAACGGTCTCATGTTCTGGTGACGGGGATGGGGGCGAGCCTATTATTTGAGATGCCCATCTGCCACGCATCAGGAAACATTTTTTACTTGAATCCTGTTTCTCGCATGGCGAGGATGCAACTCGTTGTAAAATATCGTTAGCTTGAGTGAACTGCATCAACGTGATGCATTGATATATATACACAATCGAATATATATGCTGCGGGTAATGCCGCGTTTACTCATGCCAGGTGTCCGATCCCGGCATTTTTTGTTTCCGGTCACCTTAAATGTACTCTTGAATTGTAAGAAAGGGGAAGCCGATGCCTGAATTTGTCTGGCTGATCATCGGCGTCGTTGCCGGCGTCGCATTCGGTTTCATCATCACCCGCTTCATCGCCAACTCGCACGCAAAAAAAGCCCATGAAGAGGCAGAATCCGTTGTAGCCGACGCTCGTCGTCAGGCCGATACCTTGCGTCGTGAGGCTGTTGTCGAGGCCAAAGACGAAGTGTTCAAGATGAAGCAGGAAGCGCAGGCTGAAAACAAAGAGCGCATGCGTGAAGTCCGTGCGGCGGAGAATCGCATCAACCAGCGCGAAGAGTCTTTGGACCGTCGTGTTGAGTCACTCGATGCGCGTGAACATCAGCTTTCATCCATGCAGGGTCAGGTCGAGCGCCGTGAGCGCGACCTCAAGGCTGCCATGCAGGAGGTCAATGTTCGTCTTGAACATGTGGCGGGCATGACTCCTGAAGAGGCGAAGCAGGAGTTGCTGAGCACATTGAAGGATGAGGTTACCCATGAAAGCGCTGCCATCATCCGTGAAGCGGAGGCACGTACCAGGGCGGAAGCGGATAAGAAATCCCGCGAGATTCTGTCGTTGGCTATTCAGCGTGTAGCCGCCGACCATACTGCTGAGACTACGGTCAAAACCATCCATATTCCCTCAGACGACCTCAAGGGTCGCATCATCGGCCGCGAAGGTCGCAACATCCGGTCATTCGAACAGCTCACTGGCGTGAATCTCCTCATCGACGACACCCCTGAGTGCGTCACCATTTCCTGCTTCGACCCTGTTCGTCGGGAAATCGGCCGTGTAACCATGGAGAACCTCATTGCCGATGGCCGCATCCATCCCGCCCGTATCGAGGAGATGTACGCTAAGGCGGAGAAGATGGTGAATCAGCAGGTTCAGGACGCTGGCGAGCAGGCAACATTCGATGTCGGCATCCATGACCTGCATCCTGAACTTGTTCGTACGCTCGGTAGATTGCGTTTCCGCACTTCCTTCGGGCAGAATGTGCTGAATCATTCGCTTGAGGTTGCTTATCTGTGCGGCGTCATGGCTTCCGAGCTCGGACTCGATCCTGTTCCTGCGAAACGTGCCGGTCTTCTCCATGACCTCGGCAAGGCCATCGACCATGAGATCGAAGGTCCGCATGCGGTAATCGGTGCCGATTTGGCTCGTCGCTTCGGAGAGCGACCTGAGATCGTCCATGCTATCGAAGCCCATCATGCCGACGTTGAGCCGAATACCGTGCTTGATGTTCTCGTGCAGGCGGCTGATGCTGTTTCTGCCGCTCGCCCCGGTGCCCGCAAAGAGAGCTTCGAAAGCTATGTCAAGCGGCTTGAGAAGTTTGAAGAGATCGCCAACGCCCATAAGGGTGTTGAGCGTACGTATGTCATGCAGGCAGGTCGCGAGGTTCGCGTAATGGTTGTTCCCGACCAGGTCGATGAGGCTTCCACCGTTGTTTTGGCGCATGATATCGCCAAGCAGATTGAAGACGAAATGCAGTATC
>CAUWJA010000235.1:0-2449 GCA_963558905.1 uncultured Eggerthellaceae bacterium | reverse complement strand
CGTCGCAGCCCCCGAGGTTCAAAGCGCGGTGAGCGGGGAAGGTGCGGCAGCCATCATTGTCAATGACACCGTCTATGCCGTACGGACCGTCAACAGCCTGCTCGATGCAGGCAAGAAGGTCGGCTTGATCGTTGAGGGCGGCCATAAGGGTGATTTCATCGTTGCCTCTTCCGATTTGGATTCCGTCAAAGATACGTTCGTCTTCGATGCGGTTCTGACCGATGATGTTCCCGCTGCGAAGGTGATAAAGACCGGCATCAAGGTCCATGTGCCCGGTGACAACGGTGAGTTCATGACCGATGACGCCGGCAAGCCCTTCGGCGTGAAGAATTACAAGAACCTGCGCAGCACTTCCTATAACTGGGACAGGTTCGCTCTTACCGAGCAGCTCGGTTTCACATTGGTGTCAAGCGTCGAAGAGGCCGATGTGCTCGTCGGTTGCCAATCTCTCAGCGATGACGAGGTGGCGGCCGTCAAAGGGGGTAAAGCCTATGTCGGCCATGGTGCGGGCGCTTTGTCTTGCTGCAAGGACGCCGGACTCGATATCGATTTCGTGGATGAGGGAAGCGACTACGACGCCTTGACGACGATTGAATTTGCAGGAGATAGTCTTGTCACCGCACCTTACCGCAACAGAGGCGACGTGCTCTTCTATGGCTTCGGTGGCGCTTGGCTCACCAAGATCCCCGAGGGTGCGATTGCTCCCATGTCGACCACGGACGCTCCCTTCATCGAGGGGTTCATGAGCGCTGAGCATGCGGCGAAATATAAGAATACGATGCAGGCTTTCGAATTCGCTTCCGATGGATGGAATGCGGTTCTGTTTGCGAACAGCTTGACGAACAAGGCCCATCAGCTCCATGAGTACCGTTACCTGGCTACCTCCCTGTACAGCAGGCTTCTTGGAGATGATTTCGCTTTGTAGGTTATGGGTGACATGGATTTTCGCTGCGTTTGAGCCTTCCCTCCTTCGAGAAGAGGACCCCGCTAAGGGGTCCTCTTGCGTCGCATGGCCGCAAATCGCCGTGGTGCCCTATCGCATGGGCTGGCGGCCCGATGCGGCGCTGCGGTGGTATGATGGCTGCGAGCATATTGGAACCGAGGGAATTGGCCCTATCTGACATGCAAAGCAAAAGGGGATTGCATGACTGAGGATCGACGTATGCCTGCTGTATCCAAGGGTGTGGTTTTGGCCGGTATTGCGTTCTTCGCTTTCGAGCTTTACACGTTTACGGATGCTGCATCGACCCATCTGTTCCCGTCTCAGATATCATCCGGCTTTCCCGCTCCCTATGACATGTACTCTGCCGGCATGATTTTCATGTTGCTTGCGATCGCTGTTTCCAAGAGCCTTCGGGATGTCTGCCTTAAGCCTGCTGCAATGGCATCCGGCGCGACCCTGATGGCCGTCTCTCCACTGTACGCGGTGCTGGATTCCATGTTTCCTGCAACTTTCCTTGCGCAGCTTGGCGGTGTAGGGAAGGCGGTTGTCTTCATCCAGGTCGGGCGCATGTTGGGCTTGGTCGGTCCTCTCAGGCCGCTGTTCATCGTCACAGGCTCGATCGTGCTCGCGAAAGGCGGGTTCGGGTCTTTTCCCTATGAGTGCAGGCGAATTCACCGGCCTGGCGTTCGCGGTGGGCGTCTTCGCGGCGACATGCATCGTTTGTGTGAATCCATCCGAGTCCCTGCTCTTCGAGGGCGGCTCGCTGTTCTACGGGGCGGCAGGTGCAGCGAGGTTAGCGACAGCAGCCGGAGCGGCTGCGGCGGTTATCGTGATGCTTCAATTTCCCCGCGGTCTGCTTCTTGCGGGCAGATTGACGGCTCGCTCTGATTGCTGGAGCGGCGGGAATCCTGATCTCCGAGGTGCCTCAGACGCTGGGATACTTTTCTTCCCTGTTCGGTCAATCCATGTTCATGATGTTGTTCTGGATAACCATGCCGCTCGCGACGTGCAACGGTGCGTTATTTCGATCGGGGCGCCTTTCTGAATTCGATATCTCAGCATTCCTGTATTGTCTCGGTATCTCCGTTACCGCTGCATTGTCCCGTATGGGTTTTGAGCGGGCGGATCTCATCCTTCCGTTTGCGGCGGTTCTCGTAGTTATGGTTTTGTTCCTGATGCCCGATAACGTGCTGTCCTCGGCGGCTGTCTCATACCGATCCCAACGCGATGATCGCCGCGAGGCGATTTCGGCCATTGCGAAAGAGCATGGTCTGTCTGAGCGGGAAACCGAGGTTTTCGAGCTGCTGGCACGAGGATACGGCTCGCGTGCCATACAGGAGAAGCTGTCGATATCGCCGTCTACGGTATCGACGCATGTCCAGCGCATCTATCGAAAGACGGGACTGCATTCCAAACAGGATGTGATAAGCGAAGTCGAAGCCCGGGGGGATGACGCACGATAGCGGATTGGGTCGAGCGGATACTGATCGTCTTCATGGGGAAGAT
>CAUWJA010000234.1:0-2462 GCA_963558905.1 uncultured Eggerthellaceae bacterium | reverse complement strand
GGTACAGGTTGATCATGGCGAACATGGGCAGGAACATGAGATAGAAATAATAGAACAGATCGCTGTCCGCCACCAAGCCGGGAGCCACAGGATACAGAAGCCAGGCGATGACACCTGCGAGAAGAGCCATGGCAAGATTCGCAGCAGGCCCGGCCAAACCCACGATAGCCTCGCCCTTGCGGATATCCTTGAAGTATGTGGGATTATAAGGGACGGGTTTGGCGTACCCGAACACAGGCCCGCCCATCACCATGAGCAAAAGCGGCATCAAGACGGTTCCGAAGACATCGACGTGCTTGAGCGGATTGAGGCTCAGCCTGCCCTGACGCTTTGCCGTAGGGTCGCCGAGCTTGTAAGCGGCGAACCCATGTGCAACCTCATGGAGCACGATGGCCGGAATGAAGCACAGCACGCTGAGCACGTAATAGATGATCTGTTCAGTAGAAAAACCCATAAGCAATCAGTATATCAAAATACTTCCCATTGACGGACAACTTCATAGACTCCAACCGCAACGGCGTTGGAGAGGTTGAGGCTGCGCATCCCATCCCTCATGGGGATGGAAACGCATTGCTCCGCGAACCGCTCAAGGACATCATCGTCGATTCCGCGGCTTTCGCGACCGAATACGAGATACACGTCGCCGAATCGGTCCGCCTCGCAGGATCCGGTTGCATCCATCACCCCGTACAGAGGCTCGGTATAGCGCCTCTCGGCACGGCCGGTGAAGAAATATCGTTCGCAATCCGACGTCGAATCAAGGAACGCCTGAGTTGAGACATGATGGACGATGTCCACATCATCCCAGTAATCGCATCCCGAGCGTTTCAGATTGCGCTCCGTCAGGCGAAAACCGAGTGGTTCGACAAGATGGAGAGTCGCTCCGGCAACAGCGCAAGTACGGGCGATATTGCCGGTATTCTGAGGAATCTCAGGCTGCAGCAGCACCACATGGATCCTGCCCATGGCTCAACCCCTTGAGCAATCTGCTTGACGGGCCATTTCCTCTTCAAGTTCCTCGGTGAGCTCGAACCACTCCTCTTCCGCGGCGGAAATGCGCCGCTTGAGATCGGCATGTTCGGCCACGGCATCGCTGGAGGCTGATTCGTTGATGTAGAAATCAGGATCGCTCATAAGCTCGAGAAGCTCGGAAAGCCGGGCATTGTCACGTTGCATCTGGGCATCAAGCTCCGCTATGCGTTTACGATGATGCTTCAGTGCCGCATACGCGCGATTCCGGGCTTCAGCCTCCCTGCGCTTCTGTTCCTTTGTCTTCGGAGCGCTTCCCTTCGGTGCCGTCAAGCCGGCCGAGCGATCAGGTGCCTTCGCAGTAGCGCAGGAGGAGGCTTTCACAGACGACGCTCCGCAGGCGGCAACCCTCCCGGCCGTACTCGGCTTGCGGAGGTCCGCAGGCTGCTGCTTGCGCTTGCGGGCGGCTTCGGCACGCTTTGCAGACGACCTGACCGCACCTTCGGGTTGATCGAGGAATTCATCCAAAGAGGCGGCAGAGGCATCCCGTCCTTCGGCAAGCTGCCCCGATTTGAACAGGTAATAGTCGTAATCGCCATCGTAAACCGTGATTTTGCCAGGTAGAACTTCGACGATGCGGTTCGCTACGCTTCGGATGAGATGCCGGTCATGCGTGATAAGCAGAATCGTGCCCTCGAAAGCCTTCAAAGCCTGTTCGAGAATGTCGGCACTGGCGATATCGAGGTGGTTGGTAGGCTCGTCGAGACACAGAAGAGGATTCGGCGCAACCAGCATCTTCGCCAGCGCGAGACGGCATTTTTCGCCGCCCGAGAGCACGCTGACGCGTTTGTTGACGTCGTCGCCGACGAACAGGAACGCTCCCAGCAACGACCTGACCTGTGAAATGGTCCAACCCGGAGCCACGCGGTCAAGCTCCTCGAACACCGTGCTGCCGGCATGGAGCTCTTCGAGCTGATGCTGGGCGAAATACGTCTTCGAAACATGCACGCCGTACTCGATGGATCCCGAATCCGGAGCCATCGCTCCCGCTATCATCTTCAGCAACGTCGATTTTCCCGCACCGTTGGGACCTACGAGGGCGATCTTCTCGCCCCTATAGAGCGTAAGGTCAAGCCGGTCATAGACATGCTTGTCACCGAAATGCTTGGTCACGCCGGTGAGTTTGACGACGGTATCGCCGGTGCGGGGAGGTTGGACGAAATTGAAATGGACGGTCTTTTTCTCCTGCGGCACAACGATACGCTCGATGCGCTCAAGTTTCTTGACCCTGTCCTGCACCTGCTTGGCTTTGGTGGGCTTATAGCGGAACTTCTCGATGAACGCCTCCATGTGGGCGATCTCTTCAGCCTGTTTGGCCGCAGCCTGGCGCAGCTTCTCAAGCCGTTCCTCACGTTGACGGAGATAGGCCGTGTAGTTGCCCTTGTAAAGCTGCAGCCCTCCCCCGTCGATCTCGGCAACCCGATCGACCATAT
>CAUWJA010000233.1:0-2481 GCA_963558905.1 uncultured Eggerthellaceae bacterium | reverse complement strand
GTTCAGCGTGCTTTCGAACGCGGCGCCGAAGATAGTGGGGCTGATACCCGACCAGTCGAAGTTCTGGGATGCCTCAAGCAGCAAGTCCAGACGAATCTGGTCCGTGAATTGGGGAATCACGATGTCTTCATCCGAGAACAGACCGCCGTTCACGTACGGGAACGCAAGCAGGTCCGGATCCGCATACGGGTCGCGCTGATTCTCGGTGCCGCCGCTTCCGTCCGGCGTGTCGAGCATGCGGAACAGGTCAATCACGGCGGCGCGCATCTGCGGGGCCGGATACTTCCGCAGGTAATCGAGCATGGCGTCGCGCTTGTGCAGCAGCCCGGAGTCCTCCGCATACAGCAGAAACACCAGACGCACGATGAGCACGTTCAGGCTGCGCTGCTCGCGCGGGTCGGTGGCCAGGTTGAGGTACTGCTTCGACAGCTGGTCGTAAAGGCGGCCCACCAGCTCGCCAGCTTGAACGGAGAGCTCCTTCTCGCGTTCGATGCGCGAGCCGCCCTGGTCCGTGAAGAACGCTAGCAGATGCGACTGCTCCGGCAGCTCGGTCAGCGCGATGGAGACGTAGTCCTCCTGGTTTTCCTTCTCCTGGTCGTAGATGCGGAATTCGTCGAAGTTGCACGTGATGATCCAGCGCGGACGCACCGAGAACGGCAGGTTGTCCGCATACCATTTCGCCTGCTGATAGGGCGTTTCCGCACCGGCCTTCTTGCTGCGGACAGAGGCGTCGTCCAGGCTGACGCCACGGCCCTTCATCTCGATCAGGATGCCGCGGTCCTCGTAGAAGACGTCGATTTTGCGGCCCTTCACCTTGCGCTCGAATTCCAGCACGCGCGTAGCACCGGGGATGCCCAGCACCTGTTCGAGCAGCTCGATCCAAAACGAGCGGGAATGCTCTTCCTCCACGCACGGTAGGGCAAGCCAGCGTTCGACGAACGCTTTTGCGGCGCGCTTGCGTTCGGCGACGGTCATTGATGCAGACTGAGCGGGCGCCATAGGCGCATCACCTCCGGAATCGAGCAGTGGGCAAACAGGCGGAACGACGCACCGCATGCCGCCGATCAAACAAGCTTTGCATAATCTTGACTCTGATGGAAAAAACCGATGATGGTGACAGTGCCACCATCAATAACATAAAGCGAAATATAGCCTCCGACAAGAGCCTTCCGTATCCCCTGCCTGCTGAGGTTGGGATCGCCACATAGCATGAACATCTCCGGGCAAAGAGCAAAATCATCTGTCAATCTGTCGAAATCCGCAAGCAAAGCCGCAGCAGCCGAAGACTCAGCAAGCACTTCCGCTATATAAGCGACAGCATCCTCCAGCCCGACTGCCGCACTACGAGTGACCCGGACCTCATAGGCCATATTTCTGCCTCAGCGACTCTGCCAGCTCATCAGCCTTGACAACTCGATTGGAGTCAAGGTCTGCCATGCCCTCATCGACCAGACGATACAGTCGAGCCTTCGCAGCGTCCCTTTGCATGCCATCGAACACATCCATGGACATGGATACGAACATCTCGCGCCCGTTCTTGGTCACCACGACAGGCGATTCAGCATTATTCACCGTCTCAATGAACGAAACCGCATCCTTCAGCTCTTTGATTGGGACGCATACCGTCATATCTACCTCTATTCAAAGTCCCATAATTATGGGACTAAGTGTAACATGTCGAACTTCAACATTCGAGCAACAGCACCGCCTTGAGCAACCCCGCCACAGCACGATAGAACGGCAGACGAGTTTCGGCGGCAAGCTTGTCGGCGAAGCGATCCTGCCACACGTGCACGTGCTCGGTGCTGAACTGGGCATACGCGGCCTCGGCCGACCCGCCGGGGAAATCCGCAGACTCAGGCGCCTGCACCATGCCGCCGGCAATCATGGCAAGCAACTGCATGAGCTCACATTCGGTTGCCACATGGTCAAGCGGCTCGTTGGTTCCCTCGGGCCTGCCCAAGCCGCACGATTTGCAGAAGCGTTCCACGGCCATGGAATGGGGATTGACGAATAGCAACGCCTGCACACCGTCGTCGGCCGCGCGCCACACGCCTTCGAAGGGGCTGACGGCGGGCTCGGATGAACCTATGAACAGGCGCGTTGCCTCGACGCGAAGTGCATGCAGGGCGGCTTCGGGCGACTCGGAGTCCATGCGGGCATCGACAGCGAAGCCCTCAGGAAGAGAAACGCCCAACGCAGCGGCAATCTCTTTGGCGGCTTCCGCCCATTCGCCCGATGCGGCAACCTGAGCAAGCGTGGCATCGGGATAGCGCAGGCTCAACGCCAGCAGCTCCCATGCCGTTGCCCGGACGGACCAGTTCTCTTTGATTTCACCCATCGGGAATTCCTTTCACTCGGTCGCCACCGCAGATGCGGCCGCTGGTGTGGGCGGACGGCGGCACCGTCACGCGGGACGGACGACATGCGCACATTAAACCACAGCGCCCCGCCGCTGGAATGGGCGGGGCGCTTGCTTGG
>CAUWJA010000232.1:0-2501 GCA_963558905.1 uncultured Eggerthellaceae bacterium | reverse complement strand
GTGTTCGACATGGCCGTGCCTCCTTATCGTGCAGCCGATCATCGGTTGAGATTCTACCATTGTCACAACGAAGCGGCCTTGCGCAAGGCATCAACTTCAGAATCATCCAGCAAACGCCAGCATCCCGGATCGACGCCGTCCAAGCGCAACGGACCGAATGATTCGCGATGTAAAGCGAGCACGGGATGGCCGATATGCTCAAACATGCGTTTCACCTGGCGTTTTCTTCCTTCGCGGATGGAAATCCTGACATCGCTGGCATCCGCAGATCCGCTCACGATCTCAAGCTTCGCGGGCAACGTGGGTCCATCGCCAAGTTCCACACCGCCCTCCAAAAGGCGGATATCGCCGTCAAGGACCAGCCCGTCGACATGCGCCAGATAGGTTTTCCACACATGATGCCGCGGATGCAGAAGGCCGTTTCCCAACTCCCCATCGGTAGAGAACAGAAGCAGACCCGTGGTATCGAAATCAAGGCGGCCGATGGGAAACAGACCCGGAAACCGGTCAGTGGGGACCAGCTGCGCAACGCAAGGCCTGCCATGGGGATCGGACATGGTCGTGATATAGCCGGCGGGCTTGTTGAGCATGAGGGTGACGGACCCGTCCGACAAGCGGACGACGGAACCATCGACGGTGACCACATCGACCGACGGATCGACCTTGCTGCCCAGTTCGGTGGTCACGACACCGTTGATGCAGACCCTGCCGGCAGTCATCAGATTCTCGCTGCCGCGCCTGCTCGCAACACCGGCTCGGGCAAGGAACTTCTGCAGCCGCATGGGCACGATACGCTGCTCCGCCATGTCTCAGCGCTCCTGGTCGCCGCCAGCGAACAATCCCGCAGTCAGCGGATCGTTGGCCAGATCGACCGAATCGACGACGCCGAAAACGTCATCGTGCGCGAAGGACAGCGCGTCATCGTCGAAGGGAAGGGACTCCTGGTCGGACGACGGAACCGACGGAAGCGAAGCATCCGAACGGACCACGCCGAGACGTTCACGGATCAGCGCCTTGCTGGCTTCATCGGGCGCATAATCTTCGATGTTCGGAAGGTCCGCCGCACTGCGCAGACCGAACTTCTCCAGAAAAGTACGCGTCGTAGCATAGAGGATCGGCTGACCGGGACTGTTGTCATGCCCCGCCTCGCGCACCAACCCTTTCTCGATAAGCGAATTGATCGAACTGTCCGAATTCACACCGCGGACCGAAACGATGGAGTTTCTGGTGATGGGTTGGTTGTACGCGATAACCGCCAGCGTTTCCAAAGCCGCCTGCGACAGCTTCCGGGTATCCCATGACAACACGTACTTCTCGATGAGATCATGGAATGCAGGATGCGTATACAAGCGCCATCCACCGGCAACTTCACGAAGCTGTATCCCCGATTCAGAAGCTGCGAGCCGCTCACGAAGGGCTTCGAGCTCCTTCTGGGCGTAAGACGGATCGATTTCAAGCATATCGGCCAGCGTGATGGCATTGACAGGCTCATCGCTGACGAACAGCAAGGCCTCCAAAGCGCCAGCGACGGTAGCCTCTGACAATCCCTCGAACATCAGGACCACTCCCCTTCCTCATCTGAGTCGAAAATCAGCTCCCCGCTGCCTTCGATGTAATCGATGGAAATGTCGCCGAACGCTTCAGGCTGGGAAAGATCGACCATCGAACGCTTGTAGAGCTCGAGTATGGCAAGAAATGTGACGACACGAACAGGAAGCGATGGCGCTTCGGCAAGCAATTCGCTGAACCGTTTATGCTTGCAGTTTGAGATACGCCGGTGGATGGCACGAACATGGGTTTCAACCGGAATCGGCTTAGCGGCGATATGTTCACTCTCAAGGAGGAACCGTTCACGATGCGCCATGGCTTCCGCGCACAGGAGCGCAAGCGAATCAAGCGTGGTGTCGCGGAGGAAATCCGGCATGAGTCCTAAAAACTCCGGATCCGCGCCTGCCAGACGAGGATGCATCCTGCCCTCGGCTTCATATCGGCGACCCAATGCGGCTGCAGCGTTTTTGTACTGTTTGTAGACGATCAGGCGCTCGATGAGGATATCCCGCGCCTGCTCGGCGGTCAGGTCATCCAGATCGACATCGACGGTCGGAGACTCTTGGGGGATGAGGGATGCCGCTTTGATCTCAAGGAGCGTCGAAGCGACAACGAGGAAATCGCTGGCGACCTCCAAATCAAGTTGGCGCATATGCGCGATATGATCGAGATACTGGTCGACGATTTCGGAAACCGATATGGACCCGATGTCGACACGTTGGCGACTCACCAGGTACAGAAGAAGGTCGAAAGGGCCTTCGAAGCTGTCGATCCGGACACGATAGGACATGGTGCATCCTATGCGATTCGGAAGGGGAAGATCAAATTGCCCAGATTTCCGCCGAAGAAATCAAGGTAGATACCTATGGGGTTGAAGTGGAAGATATAAGGGACAAGGATGATGACTGCCAAAAGAATGGGCATCGCATACTGCTGGATGCGATAGTACTTCG
>CAUWJA010000231.1:0-2542 GCA_963558905.1 uncultured Eggerthellaceae bacterium | reverse complement strand
GAGACTGGATCGCCGCGCGGATCGTCAGCGCCACGCAGACGGACAGGTATACGGCCGCGCAGACCGCAAACGGAATCCAGGAGACGACCGCTCCCAGCACCGCCATGGCTGCGATGCCCGCCACGAACGCAAACGGAGCGAAATGGTAGACCTTCAGGCATTTCGGCTGGATGAACGCAGTGCGGCCGACCCAATAGCCGTTGCCGTATTTCTGCTTCGCCATACGGCGCAGCGACGCGCGCGCATGCTGCTGGGAGAATATGCGGCAATCGAAGCGGATACGGTAGCCCGCAGAGCGGATGCGGTAGAAATAGTCGTTGTCCTCGGTGCGCGGCAGACGCTCATCATAGCTGCCGACGGCATCGATGACGCACCGGCGCATCATGGCATGGAATGCCGAATCGACATAGGTGCTCTCCGCTCGGAACCGATAGTCCGCCACCGAGCTGCCGAACGCGGACTCCTCGGCAACGAGCAGCGCATTCGTCCAATCCGTTTCAGGAAACGCCATGGTCGGACGAGGACCTGCAACCACGCACTCCCCTTCCTCGAGGACGGTGACGCAGGCGGACACGAAGTCCCCCGGGATGGTCGAATGGGCGTCGATGCGGACGAAGGCATCGCCGGAGTATTCGGCCAGGCAGACATTGATGCCGGCAGCGGCGATCCGGCCGGGATTGTCGAGCACGGCAATGCGCAGGAATTCGGCACCGTGCTCGCAGGCGAAACGATCCATGATCGTGCGCGTGGCATCAGCCGATCCGCTATCCGCCAGCAGCAGCTCGATGCGGTCATGCGGAAAATCCTGGGCCAGGACATCCTCCAGAAGACCCGGCAGCGCCGCTTGCTCATCAAGCGCGACGATGCCGATGCTGACCGTTGCGATACGCCCCAGGTCGCCCGATTCGGCGCACCGGATAGCTGCATTCTCCGCAATGGACGGATGCGTGCCGTTTTCATAGGAGTCCGTCACAACGGCCTCCTATTTGTTGTGCGTGATGGTGTAGGTGGGAACCACGCGTTCGAGGACATGCAGAGCCGTCTCATCATCAGATGCCACAGCCTCCTGCAAAGCCTCAAGCTTCGTTTCCACTTCGCTGTAGCTGACCTCTCTGCCCGTGGAGATCATGATGCCCTTCATCTTGGTGGGCAGCGTGTTCTCATCATTCATGAGCAGCTCTTCATACATCTTCTCGCCTTCGCGCAGGCCGGTGAAGACGATCTTGATGTCCTTGTCGACGGTGAGGCCCGAGAGCTGGATGAGGCTTTTCGCCAGATCCACGATCTTGACGGGATCGCCCATGTCCAAGATGAAGATCTCACCGCCCTTCGCCATGCCGCCGGCCTGGATGACCAGCCGTGACGCCTCCGGGATGGTCATGAAGAAACGCTCGATATCGGGATGGGTGACAGTGACCGGACCGCCTGCGGCGATCTGCCGTTTGAACAGCGGGATCACGCTTCCGTTGCTGCCCAGGACGTTGCCGAAGCGAACGGCGGTGAACACCGTCTTCGACTCCTGCGCATAATGCTGGATGATCATCTCGCCCATGCGCTTGGTGGCGCCCATGACGCTGGTCGGGTTGACGGCCTTGTCGGTGGAGATGAAGATGAAGCGATCGACACCGTACTCATCCGCCAAACGCACGGTGTTGAGCGTGCCGAACACATTGTTGTTGATGGCCTCGCGCGGGCAGATCTCCATCAGGGGCACGTGCTTATGCGCTGCCGCATGGAACACCGCTGCAGGGCGGTACTTCTCGAACACATCGCGCAAACGGGCCTCATCGCAGACGCTGCCGATTTCGACCGTGCACTCGATGTCGCCGTACTGGGAGAGCAGTTCGTTGCGGAGCATGTATGCGTCGTTTTCATACATATCGAAGATGACCACGTGCTTCGGTGCCACAGCGCATACCTGACGGCACAGCTCCGAACCGATCGACCCGCCGCCGCCGGTGACCAGTACGACCTTGCCCGCAATGTAACCGCTTACAAGACGGGTGTTCAACACCACTTCCTCGCGGCCGAGAAGGTCGGCGACCTCCACTTCGCGGAGCTGGACATCGTTGATCTCATCAAGACGGAGCTCGCGCACATTGGGAAGCGTCCGCAGCATGCAGTTCGTCTTCGTGCAGATCTCGTAGATGCGCTTGCGCTCTTCAAGCGTCGCAGAAGGAATCGCCACGACGATTTGCTCGATATCGTAGCGGTCGACCAATGACAGGATATCATCGCTGGTTCCGGCAACACGGATGCCATGGATGCGCAGGCTGCGCTTCTCCATATTGTCATCCACCGCCACGATGGGCGTTCCAGGCATGAGGGGGTCTTTCGAAACCATCCTGTCGATTGCCAAAGACCCTGTCTCCCCTGCACCCACGACCAGCGTGCGCGGACGCACCTCGGAGGGCTGGGCCGGAGCGAATGCACGCTTCTTGCTGCGGATGATGCGGAAGACCATGCGGCCGCATCCGGCGAAGATGATCATGAGAACCATTGCGACGAAGTACACGCGGATGGGAATCCATTCCCCCAGCAT
>CAUWJA010000230.1:0-2636 GCA_963558905.1 uncultured Eggerthellaceae bacterium | reverse complement strand
TTTCGGATCGTTAGCTTAGTTGGTAGAGCAGGGGACTCTTAATCCCAAGGTCCGGGGTTCGAGTCCCCGACGATCCACCATGAACTTTCAGCCCTGTTCAGCAGGGCTTTTTTTATTTTGCAATTCTGTCGAAACAATCCTCGTGTTTTTCCACAGGTTGGAAATTCGCTATATAATTGCCTCTCTTGGTCCAACCTGGTTGAAAGGATTGCTTGTGACAACCTTGGGCAATGCTCTTTTCATAGTCAATCCTGCTGCGCAGAACGGCAATGGAGCCCGCGGTGCGGCCCGCGTGCGGTATGCGTCGCGCGAATATCCCCAGCTTGCCGAGACCGTTGCAATCGTGACGACGGAAGAGCCCCTGCAGGCATCTGCGATAGCCGAGCAGGCCAAGGGCTATGACACGGTTGTCGCCCTTGGCGGCGATGGCATCATCCACGAAACCGTCGCCGGCCTCATGCGAATCCCCGAAGCCCAGCGTCCGGCATTGGCGGTCGTTCCCTGCGGCAACGGGAATGACTACGCGCGCACGTTGGGCATGGCCTTCGATTTCGATGCATCGTTCCGCCAGCTCGCATGCGCGCACACGGAGCCGTTCGACGTCGGATTCTGCAACGGTGAACCGTTCGTCGAAACCCTGTCGTTCGGACTCGACGCCGCCATTGCGCTCGGGACGCATCAGCGTCGGCTGAATACGGGCAGGTCGGGTACCGCCTTGTTCGTCGAGGAGGGCATCAATCAGCTCGGATTCCACCGCGACATCCATCCGTTCACCATGGTGCTTGATGATGGCGAGCCCTTGAGCGGATCCATGCATCTGCTGGCTGTCCAGATCGGGCCGACGTATGGCGGCGGCTTCGCGGTGTGCCCGGATGCCAATCCCCGCGACGGGCTCTTCGACATCTGCATAGCCCATGCTCCGATCGGGATGCTCAAAGCGGCGGTCATCTTCATGCGGGCGAAAAACGGCGGCCATCTGGGGTATACCCGGGAGCTCTCGTTTGCCCGGGCGTCGTCGATCCGGCTGTCGTTCGACAAGGAACTCCCGGTCCAGATCGACGGCGAGCGATTCGAAGGCGTCGATTTCGATATCAGCCTGCAGAAGCGGGCGTTGCAGGTGTTTGTCCCCGCGCCTTGAGCGCGTATCGCTGACGGAAGGTGGCGGATGGAACCGTTTCAGTTCATACTTCTTTTGTTTGCGGTCGTTCTTGCGTCCGCTGTGGTCAACAAGGTCTTCAGCGGAATCGCCGCGCCTCTCGTCCAGATTTTCTTCGGCGGCCTCATAGCGGTCTTCTCCACGACCGCGATCAATGCCACGGTCGATCCCGAGCTGTTCCTGGTCCTGTTCATCGCGCCGTTGCTCTATCAGGAGGCTCGGGAAGTCGATAAGGTGGCTTTGTGGAACAACCGGATGCTGGTGATTTCGCTGGCTGTGGGATTGGTCTTGGTGACGCTTCTGGTCGTGGGTTTTTCCGTCAATGCCCTTGAGCCGAGCATCCCTCTTGCGGCCGCTTTCGCGCTCGGTGCCGCCTTGGGGCCGACGGATGCCGTGGCCGTTGCTTCTCTTTCGACCCGTGCGAGTTTGACGAAGAGCCAGCAGATCCTATTGTCCGGAGAATCGCTCATCAACGACGCCTCGGGTGTCGTCTCGTTCCAATTCGCCATCGCTGCCGTTGTGACGGGGTCGTTCTCGCTGTTCGATGCTTCGGTATCGTTCATCGTCAGCTTCTTCGGCGGCATACTCATGGGTCTGATCCTCATTCTGATCATCATGTGGGTTGTCGATCGCATCCGTGCGGTCGGTTTGGAAAGCACGACGTTCCACGTGCTCTTCGAGCTGATGATCCCGTTCCTGATTTTCCTCATCGCGGAATCCGTGCATGTTTCCGGCATCCTCGCGGTCGTTGCCGCCGGATTGCTGCAGCCGTTTCTGGAGCGTGAGCTCAGTCCGGAATTCGCGCGCATGAAGATCGTCTCATCGAGTGTCTGGCAGGTCTTCTCCTTTGCGCTCAACGGCATCATCTTCGTCATGCTGGGAATGCAGCTGCCCCAGGCGATGAACCGCACTTGGCAGGATTCGACCATCAACAATGCCGAAGTGATCGGCATCGTGCTATTGGTCACGTTCATCAGCATTGCGGTGAGGACGCTGTGGTTTTTGGGGATCAGCTTCGTGCGCCGACGCCGGCTGGCCAAAGAGGAGCAGGAGACAAGCGGCGGCACTCCCGAGCAGAAAGCCGCCGTCATACGCAGTGTGAAGCCGATCACCAAAGAGGCGTTCGTGGAGGCTTGCGCGCTATCGATCGCAGGGCCGAAGGGCGCCGTCACGCTGTCCATCGTCTTCACCCTTCCGTTCTCCGTTCCCTCAGGCGAGCTGTTCCCCCAAAGGGACCTCATCATATTCCTGGCATCCGGCGTGATCCTCTGCACGTTGCTTCTTGCCAACTTCGTTCTTCCCCTGCTTCTGCCTAAGGCGAAGCCGGAGACCATCTGCGACACCGATGCGCGTCTCGATGTCTTGAGGGCCGTGATCGAGGAGCTTACGGGACGCCAGACCGAAGGCAACCGTGCGGCGATGCAGCAGGTGCTCAAGCAATACGATGCCCGTGTCGCCCGCATAAAGCAGGAAGCCGATA
>CAUWJA010000229.1:0-2648 GCA_963558905.1 uncultured Eggerthellaceae bacterium | reverse complement strand
ACATTGAGGGCAGCACCATCGCTTTCGGCGGTCGCGTGGTGGGCAAAGGTGAGCCCAAGTATCTCAATTCCCAGGAAACTCCCATCTTCCATAAGTCTGAAGTGCTGTATGCGCTTGACAAGGCGAAAGCCTCCATGGCATCCACCGGCACCGCGATCATTGTCGAGGGATATACGGATGTCATAGCCCTGCATGAGGCCGGCATCACCAATGCGGTTGCAACGATGGGAACGGCTTTGACCGTCCAGCATCTTCGCTCGCTCTCCCGACATGCCAAAAACCGCATCGTATATCTTTTTGACGGTGATGCCGCAGGTCAGCGAGCTGCGGACCGCGCTCTCCAGTTCATCGATGACAGTCTGCTTCCCGAAAGCGGCAGAAAGCCCATCGAGCTTTCCGCGGTCACGTTGCCTGATGACCTTGACCCTGCGGACTTCATCGCCGTGCATGGCGCGGATGCGCTCCGCTCGCTGATCGGGGATGCACAGCCGTTGATCCGTTACGGAATCGATCGGCGCCTCGAAGGCCTCGGGTCTGATGATTTCGAAGCGAAGGGCAGGGCGTTGATGGATGCGGTCAATGTGCTCGCTCCCATCAAGCACTCCATTCTGGCGCACGAATATGCGGCCTATATCGCTGATCGGCTGCATGTCGATCTTCAGCTGGTTCTCGACAAGCTGTCCCAGACGAAGGTGTCTTCCGTTCCGGATTCCGAATCGTCTTCTCGGCGGGTCGAGTCGGATGGCGCCTATGTGCAGCATGGAGCGCTCAGCAGTGCCTATGGCCCAGCCGACACCCAGCAGGGCGGGGAACCTCGCCGTTCCGCCGGCTCGCTTTCCCCCAAGGAACGTGAGCGGTTGAGGATAGAGCGGGAGTTCCTGGTGCTTTGCTCCAGGAATCCGGAGGTCTGCTTGTCGTATGCAGCTCCCCTTGCCGCCACGTCGTGGCACAGGCGTTTGCATGCCCAGATCGCCCAAGCGCTTCTCGAAGTGTTCGCCGAGCACCCCGATTCCTCTCCGGCTGAAACGGTTGCCGAAGTCGAGCGGAGATGTCCGCATGCGTCTTCAACGTTGACCTGTGCGCTTTCGGATGACGGTGCGCCTGCTGAAGAGCTGGCTAGATTTCTATCGGAAGAACTCGCCATCCGCGATATGGAGCAGAACATCATCGATATGAATGGACAGCTGAAGTCGGGCTCGATTCCTCCTGAAGATCGTGAATTCATGCACCAGAGCATTGCCATGCTGCAAAGCGAATTGACGCATCTGCGCCTTGCCCATCAGGGGCTGCGCTGAGACCGGCTGCGATTCGGCATCTCTTCGCTGCGTGTCCGGCTCTGTGGTTCGAGTACGTGCGCACTTGAACGCTTGGCGGTGCATTATTCGTCTCAAGTGAATATAACCCCAGGTCACGCGCTTGAAAAAATATCATGTAACAAAGTGTCTGTTTGTTGTAAACTTATAGGCTGTATCTTTAGGCATACTATGCCTTGTTTGCGGCCGAAAGGATAGTGCTCGTGTCTGCTGCCAAAGCAATTGAAGAAGTTCAGAATGATTCCATTCCCTTGGACGACAGCCTTTCCAACGACATCGGCATGGAGGATGAGAAAATCGATGTCAGCCTTTCTGACGATGAGCTGTTAGAGGGCATTCCCGAAGAGGAGCTCAAAGCATCTGAGATCGAAGTGCCTCTTCCGAAAGTCAATTCGAAACGTCCCCAGCGTTTGGCCCGTAAGCGCACGGTCGATACGTCCGTCACTGCACTTACCGGCGATCCTGTACGCATGTATCTCAAGGAAATCGGCAAGGTCCCCCTTCTGACCGCTTCTCAGGAGATCGACCTCGCGATGAAGATCGAAGCCGGTGTTGCGGCCACTGAAGAGCTTGAGCGCGCGGAAGACGAGGGCCGTGAACTCGAACGCCGTGAACTGCGTCGCCTCACCCGCGTCGAACAGGTCGGCATCGAGGCGAAGCAGCAGCTCATCGAAGCGAATCTCCGTCTGGTGGTTTCGATTGCGAAACGCTATGTCGGCCGTGGCATGCTGTTCCTCGATTTGATCCAGGAAGGCAATCTCGGCCTTATCCGTGCTGTCGAGAAGTTCGACTACACCAAAGGTTTCAAGTTCTCCACATACGCGACATGGTGGATTCGCCAGGCCATCACCCGCGCCATCGCCGACCAAGCCCGCACCATTCGAATTCCGGTGCATATGGTTGAAACCATCAACAAGCTCGTCCGCATCCAACGCCAGCTTCTTCAGGAGCTCGGCCGTGAGCCCAGCCCTGAGGAAATCGGCGAGAAGATGGGATTGACCGCAGAACGTGTGCGCGAGATCCAGAAGATCAGCCAGGAACCCGTTTCCCTCGAAACGCCTATCGGCGAGGAAGAGGATAGCCAGCTCGGTGACTTCATCGAAGATGATGCTGCCGTTGTTCCTCCCGATGCCGCCAGCTTCTCCATGCTCCAAGAGCAGCTCGGAAAAGTGCTCGATGGACTTGCGGAGCGTGAACGCAAGGTCATCTCGCTTCGTTTCGGTTTGGAAGATGGCCATCCGCGTACATTGGAAGAAGTCGGCCGCGAGTTCGGCGTCACGCGTGAGCGAATCAGGCAGATTGAGAGCAAGACACTTGCCAAGCTTCGTCATCCCA
>CAUWJA010000228.1:0-2654 GCA_963558905.1 uncultured Eggerthellaceae bacterium | reverse complement strand
GGAGGAATTTATAAATGAACCTGATTTCCTGTGAAAAGCTCGAAAAGAGCATGGTCGAACTGCAGTTCTCCATCGATGCGGAGACCTTCAAATCCGCTGTCGGTGCCGCCTTCAAGCGCGAAGGCAAGAAGTACACCATCCCCGGCTTCCGCAAGGGCCATGCCCCCCGTGCGATGATCGAGAAGATGTACGGCAAGGATCTGTTCCAGTATGATGCCATCAATGACCTGTTCCCGGAAAACTACGAAGCTGCCGTGAAAGAGGCTGGCATCGAAGTGGTGGGCGGTCCCGCTCCGGAAGTGGTTTCCATGTCCGAAGAAGAGGGCGCGGTCCTGAAGGTCAAAGTGGCGGTTAAGCCTGAGGTGGAACTGGGCGATTACGTCGGTTTAACCGTGACCAAAGATGTCAAGACTGTTGACGAGGCAGATGTTGACGCTGAGATCAAGCGCATGCAGGATCGTAACGGCCGTCTGTTGACCCGTGAGGGCGAAGCCCAGAACGGCGACACCGCCACCATCGACTTCGAAGGCTTCGTGGACGGCAAGGCTTTTGAGGGCGGCAAGGCTGAGCACTATGCATTGGTGCTGGGCAGCGGCTCCTTCATCCCCGGTTTCGAGGAGCAGGTTGTCGGCCACAAGGCTGGCGATGAGTTTGATGTTAATGTCAAGTTCCCTGAGGAATATCAGGCTGAGGAACTGGCAGGCAAGGATGCTACCTTTAAGATCAAGCTGCACGAGGTTCAATACAAAGAGCTGCCTGAGCTGGATGACGATTTTGCTAAGGATGTCAGCGAGTACGACACGCTGGAAGAGCTGAAGGATTCCATCCGCAAGGGCATCGCAGCTAACCACGAGAAGCAGGCTGAGCAGAAGGTCGAAAATGACTTGATCGATCAGGTCGTCAACGGCATGAAGGCGGAGATCCCCGATGCGATGATCGAGGGCCGCATGGAAGAGCTGGTTCAGGACTTCCAGTACCGCATTTCTCAGCAGGGCCTCAAGTTGGAGCAGTACCTGCAGTATATGGGCATGACTAAGGAACAGTTCAAGGAGCAGTTCCGTGAGCAGGCTGACAAGCAGGTGAAGATGCGTTTGGCCATGGAAGCCATTGTGGCTAAGGAAAACATCCAGACCACGGAGGAAGAGTTCGAAGCGGAAGTTAAGCGCATTGCCGATGCTTACCAGATGGAAGCTGACAAGGTGAAGAGCTTGATCGATGCTGAGGCTGTCAAGAAGGATCTGGCTGTCAATAAGGCCATCGACTTCGTGAAGGAAAAGGCCAAGGTGGTAGCTGGCGAAGAGGAAAAGAAGCCTGCCAAGAAGACTACCCGCAAGACCACCAAGAAGGCAGAAAAGAAAGAGGAAGAATCCAACAACGAAGAGAAGCAGGGCGAGTAATCGAGTCCTGTAGAACTCCGGAAGTACGATGAAACAGGGCCGATACGGTGTGCACTGCCGCCGTATCGGTTCCTTTATCCGCTTCAATCTATTTTCCATATAAGGAGGGAACCCCTATGAGCCTTGTACCCTATGTAATCGAACAGACTGCGCGCGGCGAGCGCAGCTATGACATTTTCTCTCGATTGCTCAATGACCGTATCATTGTGTTGAGCGAGGATGTCAATCCCACATCCGCCAGTGTTATCGTGGCGCAGCTGCTTTATTTGGAAGGGCAGGACCCGGAGAAGGACATCTACTTCTACATCAATAGCCCGGGCGGCTCCATTTCGGACGGCATGGCAATCCATGACACGATGAACTATATCAAATGTGATGTTTCTACCATCTGCATTGGCATGGCGGCATCGATGGGCTCTTTCCTGCTTGCCAGTGGCGCAAAAGGCAAGCGCTTTGCGCTTCCTAATTCCGAAATCCTGATCCATCAGCCGCTGATCAGCGGCAGTGGCATTTCTGGTCAGGCTACCGATATTCAGATTCATGCGAACCATATCATTCACATCCGGGAACGTATGAACCAGCTGTATAGCGAGTATACCGGTCAGGCGCTGGAAACGATCCAACGGGATACCGAACGCGACAATTATATGACCGCGCAGCAGGCTAAAGAATATGGCCTGATTGACGATATCCTCTATAAACACTGATTCGGGGGAGCAACATGGCAAATTCAACGTCCGGAAAGGACGGAAAAGGACGCGAGTTGATCTGCAGCTTCTGCGGACGCTCTCAAAACGAAGTGGAGCAGCTTCTCATTGGTCCCGGCGTCAATATCTGCAAAGACTGTATCGATATGTGTTATCGGGCCCTTTACAAGGATGAAGACCGTCCGGCACCTCCTCGCGCGGGGGCAGGCCGGCGGCCGGCCCGGGGGGCTGCACAGGCACGGTATGATGTCAATCCGCTGGAAAGCGTAAACATCCTTACCCCGGCCGAGATTAAAGCTGGGCTGGATCAGTATGTCATCGGGCAGGATGCGGCCAAGAAAGTGTTGGCGGTTTCGGTTTACAACCATTACAAGCGCATTCTTTCTGGGCAGGAGAGCAGCGTTGAGCTGCAGAAATCTAATGTATTGATGCTGGGGCCTTCTGGTACGGGCAAAACACTTTTGGCGCAAACGCTGGCTAAAATGCTGAATGTCCCGTTCGCCATCGCTGATGCCACCACCTTGACGGAAGCAGGCTACGTGGGCGAGGA